>JBLYYQ010000090.1:0-20793 GCA_048550035.1 Nitrospinota bacterium | reverse complement strand
ATCTCCATAGCGTCACCTTCTTTAATTGATGGTGGAATCATATTAGAATCTAAGCCAGAATCGCTCGGGAGCTCTTCTTCCTCTTTTGACTCTTCATAGACCTTTAAAAATCCGCTAAATTTCATTATAGAGCCTGTTGCCCTTAATATTTTATTGTCAGATTTTAGATCGACAGTAGTCCTATCAAAGATTGCAGATGCCATCTGTGATGCTAAAAAACGTTTCCAGATGATATCGTAGATTACAAACTCTCGTTTCCCTAGGAATGGTTTAACCTTTGTTGGAGTCAATGTTATATCGGTTGGACGAATCGCTTCGTGGGCATCTTGAGCTGATTTTTTATTCTTATAAAAGTTTGGTTGGCTAGGTAAAAACTTTGAACCAAAGTCAGACTCAATCTGCGCTCGAACAGCGTCAAGCGCATCTTCTGATACCCTTGTTGAATCTGTTCTCATATAGGTTATCAGTCCTACATGACCATGACTTCCAACTTCCATCCCTTCGTATAGTTTCTGGGCAGCACTCATTGTGGTACGGGCATTGAATCGAAATCGCCTTGAAGCCTCTTGTTGCAATGTGGAGGTAATAAATGGAGGCGCGCTATGACGGGACCTCTCTTTTTTCTCTATTTTGCTTATGGTTAACGGTGAGTTGCTTATCTGATTAAAGATGGCTTCTGCTTCTGCTTGATTAGCAATTTTAGCAGCTTTGCCATCTATCTTCATAAGCTTGGTCATAAAATATGCATCATCACTATTTTTTACTAGAGCTTCAATGTTCCAATACTCTGTTGGAACAAACGCAAGAATTTCTTTTTCACGTTTGACCACAACATGTAATGCGACAGATTGAACTCGCCCAGCAGAGAGCCCTAATCTAACTTTATTCCATAAGAGTGGCGACAACTTATATCCCACAAGCCGGTCTAATATCCGTCTTGTCAATTGAGCTTGAACCCGATTCTTATTGATCTGCCCTGGATTTTCTAAAGCTTTAGTAACCGCTTTTTTAGTAATCTCATTGAAAGTTACTCTGTAAAGTGGCTTATCGCTCTTTAATTCAGTCGCAATATGATCGGCTATTGCTTCTCCTTCTCTATCAGGATCAGGTGCAAGATATATCTCATCTACCTGCTTGGAGGCGCTTTTGATCTCTTTTAGAACCTTCCCCTTCCCCTTGATCGTCACAAAGCTTGTTTGATACTGATTATCGGTATCAACACCTAGCTTAGATTTTGGAAGATTCTTTATATGTCCAACAGTCGCCATAACCTTGGCACTTCTACCTAGATACTTCTTCAGTGTCACAGCTTTTGCTGGAGACTCGACAATAATTAACTTTTTCGTCATAACACCCATATTTAACAATTTATTTTTATTTATATAAATCCTTTAAAGAAGATAATACAAATATCGTAAAAATATTAAGATTTATGAAAATATTTACCAGGACTCTGTTTGACTAAGCCACGTAACTCTAGATTTAATAGTAAACTAGAGACAGTTTTCAGAGGTAGACCGCTCATTTGCGAAACATCATCTATATAGCTAGGAGAGCCTGTTAATGCCTTAAATATCAACGATTCATCAGAAGAAAGATCAATCCGCATCTCCTTCTCACTCTCTTTTTGATCTAGTTTGGATGCAATCTTTTTTAGCAGGTAATCTGGTAGCTCATCTAAAATATCAGATGCCTCTACTATCAACTTTGCCACCCCCTTTTGTATTAACTTGTGTGGACCTTTACTCTTACTAGAATTAATCAGGCCTGGTATTGCAAATACCTCTTTGCCTTCTTCTACTGCAATGGTTGCCGTAATTAATGCTCCACTCTTCTCGGCTGCTTCTACTATTACTGTCCCTAGTGAGAGTGTTGCAACAAGGAAATTACGCATTGGGAAATTCATCCTCTCAGGTGGTGCATCAAATGGGAACTGGCTAATAACAAGACCATCTTTTGCGATTGTATCTTGTAGCTTTCTATGCTCTGGCGGATAGTAAAGATTTAATCCATTACCTAAAACTGCAATTGTCCTCCCACCGGCTCCTAATGTTGCCACATGGGCTACTTTATCTATCCCCCGTGCTAAGCCTGATATTATCGATATATTCCCTTGTACTAAAGATCTCACCAACTGTTCGGTCACACCTTTACCGTAGACTGTCGGGCTTCGTGATCCGACTACTGAAATAGAGATATTATCATCTTCTTGCAAGCTCCCTAGTAGCGATATCACAGGTGGAGGTGTGAAAGTAGATTTTAACGGCTCAGGATAGCCTGGCTCATCAAATGTATATATGCACGCACCTAGCTTGTCAGCTATCATAAACTGCTTATAAGCAACTTTATCTACATCTAGTTCTTTGATATTTTTTGCAAGTGAAGGGGTTACTCCTGATGTTCGTGTTATATCGGTAAGAGTTGCTTTAAAGACTGAAAGGGGACTACCAAAGTTGCGAATCAGGTTATGAAATATTACTGGCGTTATATATGGAACACTATTTAACGCAATTGTTGCAAATTTCTGATCTTTCATAATTGTATCTTGCTAACCTCACTTTAATCTATTATCAAAAAAGTGGTGGTTTTCTTTACATTAAAGGTCAAAATTATCTTTAATAAACGTTTTTAGTTTTGTCATTAGACGTTCTTCAGCCTGCCTTACTGCTTCTCTAGTAATATTATGTCGATCACCTATCTTCTGGAGCGTTAATCGATTTTCAGATAATATCCGATTATCTAAGATATCAAGATCAGACTTTTTCAAGTTAACCTTAAACTTTTCTATTAATGATTCTAATCGCTGCTTTGTTTCATCATCAATAATATCTGTTATATAATCACCAGAGCTACCAGGTAATATATCAGCATAGCTAGTCGATGAGTTATCATCAAGCTTCGCATCAACAGATTTATCTGATTTGCCAAGGCTAGCTTGAACATCAACAACATCCTTCTCAGTAGCACCAAAATAGCCAGCAAGCATCTTAGGATGTGTAACTATCCCTCCCTCTAAGAGCTTTTGCTCTACATCTTTTAAATTGTAGATCAGCTTACGTCTCATATTTGTTGTGCCAACCTTAACTAACCGCCAATTATCTAGCAGGTATTTGATCATATATGCTCTAATCCAGTAAGTTGCGTAGGTTGAGAACCTCACTTTCTTAAATGGATCAAACCTCTGGACTGCCTTTAGAAGTCCATAATTACCTTCTTGAATTAGATCTAGCATATTCTGAAATTGAGATCGAAAACCAAAGGCGATCTTTATCACCAATGCTAAGTTTGCTGTTATAAGCCTTGCAGCTGCATCTTTATCACCACTCTTTTTATACTCCATAGCTATTTCCAACTCATCTTCCCTACTTAAATGAGGGTATGCCCTAACTTTTTCAAGATAAGCATATAGTGGATCTTGTAATACGAGCGATTCTTCTCTTTTTTGGGCTTTTTTCGTACCTACCGGATTTTTCTTAGGGAGCGCAAGCTTCGTGCTTACCTTTTTTCTACGATTCTTCATTTTCACACCTACATATTACATAGTAATTCTATCTTTATAAATTAAAACATTATGGCATATTGCTTGCAAGACATACTATTGGCAAACATGGAATCACCATTATGATAGATATTTTTAATAGAAAGTCACTTTTACTCTCGAAAGAGGCATTAGATCAAAACTTAGCCAGACTTAATCTGATTAGTCAGAATATAGCAAACAGTGAAACGCCAAATTATAAAAGTCAAGATATTAGCTCATTCCAATCTAACCTTGAAGAGAGCTTAGCTAGTCATTTGCCAATGAAAACTACCGATCCTTCTCATATGACTGACTCTGCAAGTAGCACGAGCAAATATCAGATAATCAGAGATGAGAGTAGCCCAAGATTAGATAATAACAGTGTTGATGTTGATAATGAATTAGTTAAACTTTCAAATATATCAACTCTTTACAATGCAATTATTACTGCCAGGATGAAACTTTCCTCTATTATGAAAGGTCTAGTCGAAAATGGATAAAATTCAATCAACATTTCTAAAAGAGGCTAATTCAATGCTGACCTCCATCAAATCTTCTAGCAATCTAGTTGATGGAGGAGAATTTTCTTCAAAACTTATTGATGCGATCAAGGAGGTCAATAAATTGCAAAATGAGGCTGATAAATCGTTAGAGGATCTAGCGAGTGGCAAATCAGAGTCGATTCATGAAACGATGATCGCAATTTCTAAGGCAGAAACAGCATTCAAGCTAACTATGACCATAAGAAACAAGCTCTTAGAAGGATACAAAGAAATTTTAAATAGTAGTAGCTAACTTTTAATAAAAGTTATTATCGGTTGCTAACGAAACTCTAATCAGAACTGATTCGAGGTAGAATAGTTGCCGGTCGAACCGAACCCTTTTGACCCTCGGACGGTTGAATCTAATTCTTTAATCTCTTCAATTTCAAGATCGATAATTTTAGTAATCATAAGCTGTCCAATTTTCATTTTAGAAAGAATTGTAAAAACCTTATCCCCAAAATTGGTGGCAATAATAACAATTTCACCTCGATATCCACCATCAATGACTCCACCACTTAACTTTATCCCTTTTAATGCTAATGATGAACGTTCTTTAATTAATGAACCATATCCAACAGGAGGTTCAATTGCTATGCCGGTTGAGATCTTCTTGGTTTCAAGAGGCTTAATGATATTCTCTTGCAGCGCAAAGAGATCATAAGCTAGATCATCTTGATACGCCTTTTCAGGTAGCAATGCATCAGGATGGAGTTTTTTAACTTTTAAAATCATTTTTCTTCCATTAATAAATTAATTTAAATAGTAGATGAAAATTTATTGCAATTGAACAGTTAACTTGACATTAATCGTATCTAATGTGATAAATCTAACAATAACAAAGTAAGAAGCAATCTAGAAGGAGATTAAATTAATGTTTCAACGAAATAGGTCAGGAGTAGCAGTTGAAGGTTTTAGACCGCGACATGTTGAGTCACAAAAGATGGCACTCTTTATGTCGAAAGTATATAACTGGATGTTATCTGGGCTGGCAGTTACAGGGATAGTCTCATACGCGATTTTAATCGATGAATCATTACTGAGAATCGTTAGCAACCCCGTTGTACTTATAGGAGCTGTCATTGCAGAGCTAGGGTTAGTAGCATATATATCATTTCGGCTGCCAAAGATGTCTGTTATGTCGGCGATGGTTGCATTTATGAGCTTTGCGGCTATTAATGGTATAACGATATCATTGATATTATATGCCTACACTTCAACATCGGTTGCGTATGCATTTTTAATTACTGCAACAGCATTTGGGGCACTTTCATTTTTTGGATACACCACAAAAAAAGATCTCTCAGCTCTTGGGACATTCTTATTTATTGGGTTAATCGGGTTGATAATAGCGTCAGTTGTTAATATGTTCTTAGCTAATAGCGTAATGCAATTGATGATTAGCTATATTGGCGTTTTGATTTTTGCAGGTCTGACGGCATACGATACACAGATGATTAAGAACATGGCGGTTGATGTGAAAGTTGAGCCAGCTCTTGCAACAAAGATGGCACTATTTGGAGCGTTAAAGCTATACCTTGATTTTATAAATATGTTCATCTTTATTTTACAGATAATAGGAACAAGACGAAGTTAAGTTAAAGCTGTTGCAGATGAGTAGATTGTTTTTTTGAATTATCAATTATTGCCACGCCTACTCTTGAAAAGTTCTGTTCAATCTGTAGCGTAGAAACTTTAACCTAGTAAAGTAAGCTCTCTTAATGTGAGAGATCGCTATAGAGGTGAGTTTTGCTTTTTTATGGTGGGCGTAGCTCAGCTGGTAGAGCACAGGATTGTGGCTCCTGATGTCGCGGGTTCAAGTCCCGTCGCTCACCCCATTTTTTCATATCAGAGTATTTCTAGAGCAATCCAAAAGGTTTTTCCAATCAAATTCAATACTTCCGTCCACTAGACGTTGGTTCGACACCTTTAATGAGAAATTCCACTCCTCAAGGAGTAAAGGAGTCAAAATAAAATACTCCTTGAGTGCGAAATGTAAGAAGATATAAAATTAAAGCTTGACATTCTCTAGCTAGAAAATACCACAAATAGATAAATCTAGAAGGAGATAAAGCATGAAAAAACTTACCAAACTAGTTCCACTATTAATTTTGTTATTAATTTTTGGATGCGCCACTGGACAACTTTACAAAAAAGGTGATTTGATTAAGAAAGGTGATACAAAAGAAAAAGTAACCAAACTTCTAGGACCAGCAATACACAAATCAACCACCACACACATCACCATTGGATATGAAGCTTGGCAATATTGTGAAACCGGCATCTATGAAAACAACTACCTAGTGGTTGTATTCTCTCAAAATAAAGTTGCGGTTGTGGACACCTATAAAGGAGATTTAAATCTTTCTTTGGCAGGCCCACCCCACTGTATCTCTGAGATACGAATGGTCAAATGGGATAATTATTATCACGATTTGTCAGACCTGTAGAATCCTTAAAGAAGTTCATGAAGCAGTAAACTGTTCGATTCTGATAATTACTGAAGTTTGAGACTCGTTATGCTATATTGGCAAAAATGCCATCTCAATTTTAAAGAAAACATTAGTGAGAAGATATTTGCATAAACCTCTAGGAGCTTTTTTTAAAATCATGAAAAAATTCACTTTAGTAACACTTTTACTATCTACAATAATAGTTTTACTATCTACAAATGTTTTCGCAAACGACACTGGTACCATCTGGGGGGAAAACTACCTATATAGTTTAGAGGCTCCAAAAGGGTGGGTATTGGATACCGTATCAGGGAAGAGCAACGGACTTCAAGCTGTTTTCTACCCGAAAGGTGGCTCTTGGGCGGACTCCAAAGCAGTTATGTATACGAACGTAGCAGTGAAGAAAAGTGGGCAGAATAACATTGAAGAGTTTATAAATTACAGCCTCAGTGAAATAAAAGTTACATCCCCTACAGTAACAGTAAAAGACCTAGGAACCCGTTCAGTTAATAATAAAAAAATCGTTCTCAAAGAATGGTTGCATAATGAACGGCGGCATAGTCAGGAACAGCATGAAATGGTTGCGTATATAGAAGAGTCAAAAGTAATTGTGTTAATGGTACTTACAAGCAAAAATCAGGGAGAATATAAAAAGTCTATTAAGGCTTTGAGAGCTCTGGTGGAGTCTTATATGTTCCACTCTGATAATCCTGATTACAAGGCTGTAAGTGAGGCTCAACTAAAGCCTTTGATAGAAGTGGCCAAAAAACAGAGTAAAACTAAAAAAGGTGGAGCTTACGAAGAACAGGTCAGTCAGATGATTGGCAGTTATATCGGGACAGTTCTTAAGGGATGCGGAGAAAACCTTAAAAAGATGGATAATATTGATGCTCTATTCCAAGTTAACAAATTTGGAATTTCAACAGTTACCTACTGGTCTCAAAATGACACTTCGCAATGCTTCATACAGAATGGTATCTTAAATTGGGTTTTTCCAAAGCCACCAATTGATAACTTCCATTATCATATTGAGGTTAAGATTAAGCCATAGCTCCAAAAACAACACCTTGATGGCATGAGAGGTTTGCCAATATTATAATGACTCACCTCTAGCATTAGATTAATTATTCATCACTGTATAGATCTGGTTTAAGCGAAGCTGCTGCAGAATTTAATTAAGAAATTCGTTAGTTATCCAAGAGTAGATCAATATATCCATAACCATCTTTGGAGACTATTTGGCCAACTTTAATATTGATAGGATTAGAAAAGATTGGTGCTGAATAGACAAATGTATGAAATTCACCATTTTCACCGCAATGATCAACACCCTCTGGCAATCTATTGATAAAATTCTGATTATATTCTGATCCTAATAGCTCTTTTGATAGTTTTTTCTCATCGATTGAGTTAATTACAGCTTTAAACTTTTGATTAATTAACTTTTTAGCTAGTTCGGTTGTATCGTTTCCGAATATCGGGAATAGTGGTTTGATATTAGTTCCTTCCATCATCTTAATCCGGTATTGCTTTATATCTTCTAATAGTAGATCACCAAATCCGATCGAGTCCACATCTGCTTTTTTGGCTTTCAAGATTAATTCCATCATTTTCTCTTTATAGAGTTCATTTGAGCATACTGCAGGTAAAGCTACTACCTCAAGTGGGAGGTTTAATCTTTCAGCTTGCAATATAAGGAGCTCTTCAGCTGTAGAGTGCATACTGACTCGACGATACTTTTCATTTATAGAAGTAAAGATCCCAGAAACTTTAATCTTAGGATCTTGCAACAAGATCGAGAGTGCATATGCACTATCCTTACCACTACTCCAACTCATCCAGAGTCCCATGCTGTCCTGTTTGTTAAAGGTGTAGAATAGATAATATAGATAGCAAGCTATTTGTCAAACCTTTAGAATCCTTAAAGAAGTTCATGAGGCAGTAAACTGTTCGATTCTGATAATTACTGAAGTCTGAGAGTCGTTATGCTATAGTTGGTATAATAATTCAACTATACAAAAATCTCGGGGGTTTGGCGTGGGCAAAGAGAGTAGCGGAGTAATATTGCCTGCCAAAGGGGATCTTGAGGTTAAAACTTTAGATGCGTTCAAATTTTTATCTACGCTAGATGAAGGTAGTGTTGACCTGATACTTACCGATCCACCCTATACAATCAGCCGGAAGAGCGGTTTTTCACAATATGGTCCAAGAGGTGTTGCAAGGTTTGCGGTTAGTATGGAGTTTGGGAAGTGGGATAATAGAGCAATAGATTTGCCAAAATTAAGCAGGTCAACCTACCGGGCATTAAAACCACGAGGGAGCGCGATTATATTCTACGATTTTTGGAAGCTCTCATACCTTGCAGATGCGATGAAAGATGCTGGTTTTAAGATGTTGCGGGTGCTGATCTGGGAAAAGAGCAACCCTGTTCCGCTCAATAGTAAACGAGCATATCTAACTAATAGCCGAGAAGTGGCTATCTTTGGAGTTAAAGGTGGACGCCCAACATTTCATAGTGAATACGATAATGGAATCTATCGTTTACCGATTCCCCGCCATAATGGAAATAGGATCCACCCGACGCAAAAGCCATTAGAGCTGTTTCAAGAATTAATTCTTAAACATAGCAATAAGGGCGATCTGGTTGTTGATCCATTTTTAGGATCAGGGACAACTGCAGTAGCTGCATTAAAGACAGATCGTAGATTTAAAGGATCTGACATAGATTCTAGTTATATTAAGGAGGCACGATTGAGGTTAAAAGATGCAACTCAAGAGTAAATTATCTCAGCTATTTCTCGAGTTAGCAAAGCCGGATGAGGATGGTTATTCGCGAAAAGTATATGTACGAGAGTTTGAAGAGCGATATGCTCCGTTAAAGCTTGGGAATGGAGGCTCTTGGTGCCGAGATGACGGTCCGCTTGCACATGTTTACAATATAGAGCGTGCAAAGTCAGGCAATAAAATTTCATATATAAAATTACATGGATTTGAAAAGAGACCAATAAAAAAACCGATTCCAGATGAGATTTCGCAAGCGATTAAGAGGCTAAGGTGCTCTGTTTTAGATATCGGTAGCGTTGAAGTTGATCATAAAGATGGTCGGCGAGATGATCTACGGTTGCAAAGTGCAAGCTCGGTGAAGATTGATGATTTTCAGCCATTATCAAAAGCTGCAAATAATGCAAAGCGGAGTCATTGCAAGAGATGTAGGGATAGCAATGATAGATTTGATGCGACGGCTTTAGGCTTCCCTTTAGGGCAATGGAAAAGGGGATCAAAAATATAGAGGTTCTTGTATTGGCTGCTATTGGTATGATCCTAAGCGATTTATCAAAGAAGTCACTGCAACTGCTTACGAAGTCTTAAAAGTTTTTGAATAATTATTGAAATTGCAATCAAGAGGATATATCATTGCAAAATACGGAGTTCCTATAAAAAAAGAGGGGTTGTTTTAAATGATTGAGGTTGATTGGACAATATATATTCAAGCGGTAAATTTCCTTGTACTATTGATAATACTCCACTTTCTAATTTTCAAACCTGTCTTGAATGGGATTAAAGAGCGCGATGACTATTTTGGTGATTTAGAAAGTAAGAGCAAGCAGAGCTTAGAGTCATACAATAAACTGCTTCAAGATTACGAGGAGAGCCTCAAGATGTTAAATAAAGATGTTGCCACACTCTTAAGTCAGGCACAAGTAGATGCGAAAAATGAGCAGACCAAGATCATATTGAATGCAAAAGAGGAGCTCGAAACAGAAGTCGCGGATGCAAAGAAGCTCTTGCAAATAGAGGTTAGAACGATAGCAGCCACTCTTGAGAAGAGTAAGGACCAAATAGCAAAGAGTATCGCATACAAGCTAGCGAGGATAAGTTAAGAGATGCTCATTAGTAGAAATTTCATATTGAAACGGTTGCCCTTTTTAGTTTTAGGGTTGCTCTTATTTAGCAATGACTTTGCTAATGGATCGGCCATTCCAATGGCAGAGGAGTGGACTTGGCGTCTAGACGGGAGTCGTATTTTCAATTTCTTGATTCTAGTAGCGGCAGTTGGATGGCTTATAAAGAAATTTGCGATTCCGATGCTAAAACATCGTCAAAATGAGATTAGCAAGCGAGTTGAGCTCTTAATTGAGCAAGAACGAGATGCTGCGACAAAGTTATCTACTCTACAAGAGAAGATGGCTTTACTAGCCGAAGATTGCAAGAGACAAAAAGAGGCTGCTCGCCTTGAGGGAGAAGCGATTAAAAAGATGCTTATTGAAGAAGGGGCTGCCGAAGCAAAGACGATTTTAGCCAAAGCAAAAATTGCAATTGCACTTGAGACCAAGCAGGCAAGAGATGGGCTAATAAACGAAACGCTAAATGATGCAATCATCCGTGCAGAAGCGATGATAGTAGAAAAGTTTGATGATTCCAATCAAGATGAGTTGATAAAAGAGTACTTATCTCAATTAAAGAGTGGCTCAGTATGAAGAACCAAGTGGTAGCAAAGCGTTACGCAATCGGGCTAATTTCGATAGTTAAGAAAGCAGTTGAGCAAGATACAGTTTTAGATGAATTAGAACTTTTTGCAGAAGCTTATGGTAGCTCAATTGAGCTAAAGAACCTTATCCATACTCCTCAGTTTTCCCTTGAGATAAAAGAGTCGGTAGTAGGAGGAGTAATAGAGCATTTAAGAATTAACGAAAAGTCTGGCAGATTAATAATGCTCTTACTTTTCAACGGTCGTATTAATATTTTGCGTCAGATTATAGAAGAGTATCAGAAGCTGATTTTAGACTTTCAAGATAGAGCAATAGTTAAGATAACCTCTCCGTTTAAGATAAGCCAAGAGCAGCTTGCAGTAATCGAAGAGTCTCTTTCGAACGTAGAAAGTAAAGAGTTGATATTTGATACTGTTGTTGATAAGAGTTTAATAGGTGGCTTAATAATTCAGATAGGAAATAGGCTATACGATGGTTCTATCGTAGGTCAATTAAAAGAGTTACAGTCAAAAATCATTTAATGTGTAATAGGTAGGGTAATGTCGATAAAATCAGAAGAGATCAGTTCGCTAATCAAAGAGAAGCTATCTGGAATTGAAGCAAAGCTAGAGTTAAAAGAGGTAGGATATGTAATCAGTGTAGGTGATAGCATTGCGAGGCTATATGGATTAGATAATGTTGTCTCAGGAGAGATGGTAGAGTTTGAGAACTCCGTAATCGGGATGGCACTAAATCTAGAAGCAAGTGATGTTGGAGTAGTGTTGTTAGGCTCTGACAGAGGGATCAAGGAAGGTTCACAAGTCAAACGGACAGGGAAGGTTGCGAGTGTTCCGGTTGGTCCTGAACTAGTCGGGAGAGTGGTGGATGGCATTGGAGTCCCAATTGATGGTAAAGGTCCGATTGGTAATAAGGAGTTTGGGTTAGTAGAGCGTATTGCACCAGGGATTATTGATCGAAAGTCAGTTCATGAACCACTCCAGACCGGAATAAAAGCGATAGATGCAATGATTCCGATAGGGCGAGGACAGCGCGAGCTTATAATAGGAGACAGGCAGACCGGTAAGACAGCAATCGCAATAGATACTATAATCAATCAGAAACGAGAAGATGTATACTGTATTTATGTAGCGATAGGTCAGAAACGCTCTTCAGTTGCGAATGTAATCAAGGCGTTAGAAAATGCAGGTGCGATGGAGTATACAACTGTTGTAGCAGCGACCGCTTCTGATCCTGTTTCATTGCAATATATCTCACCATATACAGGCTGTGCGATAGGTGAGTGGTTTAGAGACAATGGAAAGCATGCTCTGATAATTTACGATGATTTATCAAAACAGGCGGTTGCGTATAGGGAGCTTTCGTTGCTACTTAGACGACCACCAAGTCGAGAAGCATATCCTGGCGATGTATTTTACCTCCATTCAAGATTACTAGAGCGTTCTGCAAAATTATCTGATGATAAAGGGAGCGGTTCGCTCACAGCTTTGCCTATTATTGAGACGCAAGCAGGAGATGTTTCTGCCTATATTCCGACAAATGTAATATCGATTACAGATGGGCAGATATATCTGGAGCCCGATCTTTTTTATTCTGGTATCCGTCCAGCTGTTAATGTAGGAATCTCTGTTTCCCGTGTAGGAGGAGCAGCGCAGCTCAAGGCGACGAAACAGGTTTCAGGCTCACTAAGATTAGATTTAGCACAATATAGAGAGCTCGCAGCATTCTCTGCGTTTGGCTCTGACCTAGATGAAGCGACCCAAAAACAGCTCAATAGAGGAGCAAGAATGGTTGAGCTGCTAAAGCAGGGTCAATACCAGCCGATTCTGGTTGAGAACCAGATTGTTTCAATTTGGGCTGGAGTTCGAGGACATTTAGATAGTATCAAGACCGAAAAGGTTCTACAGTTTATTGATGAGTGGATTCTTTATTTAAATAGTAGTGATAAAACGATCATCGCCACGATTCTATCGAGTAAAGAGATAAGTAAAGAGATGGAAGATCGGCTAGCCGGTGCGATGGAAGAGTTTAAGAAACGTTTTGATAATTGAAGAAAGTTTAGATGGCTAATTTAAAAGATATCAAACGTAGAATTGTATCTGTTAAGAATACGCAGCAGATAACGAAAGCGATGAAGTTAGTTGCGGCGGCGAGGCTTCGTAAAGCACAAGAAGTTGCAAGCAGATCTAGACCGTACTCTGTTAAGATACAAGAGATGATCAAACGGCTTGCGCCCTACGCTGATTCTGAAGATCCAATTTATCATGGTCGCCGTGAGGGATGTTCGTTAATAATAATCTGTTCTGCGGATAAAGGTCTTTGCGGTCCATTTAACTCTAATATATTCAAAGAGAGTGATAATATACTCGCAAACTCTAGTGACGCTAAGCTGTTACTGATCGGTCGGAAAGGGATAGACCGTTACAAAAATTCTTCATTTGAGATAATTGATCGAATTTATGACTACAATAGAAACTTAACGGTCGATTTTGCAACGAATATTGCCAAAATCACAGTTTCAGAATATATGTCATCAGATATTAAAGAAGTCTATTTAATTTACAACCACTTTAAAAATGTAGTGACGCAGACGGTTCAGCGATTAACTTTATTGCCACTAGATATTGAGGGTGACACCGAATTAGTAGAGAGAGGATCAGCTAGTAGTTTGAAAGGTCATTATGAGTTTGAACCATCAAAAGATAAGCTACTAAAGTCGTTAGCAAGAGAATATATAAATAATCAGATATACCATGCGTTATTAGAGTCAGCAGCATCTGAAAATGGAGCGAGAATGACTGCAATGGATGCAGCAACTAATAATGCAAAAGAGATGATCTCAACATTGACGCTTACATATAATAGGGCTCGTCAAGCTGCGATTACAACAGAGATAATTGAGATAGTCTCAGGAGCAGAAGCGTTAAATTAATTATTATAGAATCAAGGTCGTCTATTATTAACGAAGCCGTTTCTTAATAGATAGTTTTGATAGTACAGACAATTATTATGGGCAAGGTTTAAAAGATGAATGTAAAGCTAGAAGCAAAGCAACAAACAGGTAAGATTGAACAGGTAATAGGTCCGGTTATTGATGTAAAATTTCCCCCAGGTCATCTGCCGAATATATATGATGCACTCTATACAGAAAAAGAAGATGGTTCTCGTCTGATTTATGAGGTAGCAGGACATTTAGGAGAGAACTCAGTTCGAGCAGTATCAATGGAATCGACAGATGGTTTGATGCGAGGGATGAAAGTATTTAATACAGCATCTCCGATACAGACACCAGTAGGGAAAGAGGTATTGGGCCGGATATTAAATGTTGTAGGTGAACCTGTTGACGGGCAAGGTCCTGTTAATGCTAAGGAGCATTGGTCTATTCATAGAGATGCTCCTTCACTAATTGAACAGTCAACAGAGGAGACACCATTAGAGACTGGGATCAAGGTTATAGATCTTCTAGAGCCATACTTAAAAGGTGGCAAGACTGGACTATTTGGTGGAGCTGGAGTAGGAAAAACAGTCTTGATTATGGAGCTAATTAGAAACATAGCGATGGAGCATTCTGGATTTTCTGTTTTTGCAGGTGTTGGCGAGCGGACTAGAGAAGGGAACGACCTTTATTATGAGATGAAAGAAGGTGGCGTACTAGATAAGGCAGCTCTAATTTATGGACAGATGACAGAACCACCTGGTGCAAGATTACGGGTTGGTCTAACAGGCTTAACAGTAGCTGAATATTTTAGAGAAGAAGAAGGACAGGATGTTTTATTATTTGTAGATAATATATTCAGGTTTTCACAAGCTGGATCAGAGGTTTCCGCTCTTTTAGGGAGGATGCCGTCTGCAGTTGGTTATCAACCGACATTGGCAAGTGAGATGGGGGCATTGCAAGAGCGAATTACGACGACAAAAAAAGGATCTATTACATCAGTTCAGGCGGTCTATGTTCCTGCTGATGACTTAACAGATCCAGCCCCAGCAACAACTTTTGCTCATCTAGATGCAACAACTGTCTTATCAAGGCGAATTTCAGAGTTAGGTATTTATCCGGCAGTTGATCCACTCGATTCAACATCAAGAATATTAGATCCGAAAGTTGTAGGGTCCGAACATTATGAAATTGCAAATGCAACGCAAAATATATTACAACGATATAAAGAGCTTCAAGATATCATCGCTATATTGGGGATGGAAGAGTTGTCAGACGATGATAAGCTAGTAGTTACAAGGGCAAGAAAGATTCAACGATTTTTATCTCAACCATTTTTCGTGGCCGAAACTTTCACAGGATCACCAGGGAGATATGTGCCGATTAAAGAGACGGTAGATTCGTTTAAGAGGTTAGTTTCAGGTGAATGTGACGAAATGCCAGAGCAAGCATTTTATATGGTAGGAAACCTTGATGAAGCGTATGAGCGGTGGGAAAAGATGAAAAAGGGTAACTAGATCTGATGAAATACGATCTTGATAAAAAATTCCATCTAACAATAGTTACTCCAAGAAGAGAGATCTTTGATGATGAGGTCGTTGAAGCGACATTCTTAGGTATCGATGGTGATTTTGGAATATTAAAGGGGCATTCACAATTTATATCGACATTGCGGATTGGTCCGGTACATCTGAATAGAGGCTCTCATCCTGAAACAATTTTACTTGCAGGTGGTTATGCTGAGGTCTTGGCAGAGAAAACATTAGTGCTAGCAACAGATGCATTTGAAGCGAGCGATATCGATTTAGAGGAGGTTAAAGATTCGAAGTCAACTGTTGAAAAGAATCTATCGACAATCAAGCTAGACGATCCAAAGAGAAAAGAGCTCAATTGGCAATTAGAGCTATTAAATGCTAAAATTGAGTATATTCGGACTAGCAAATATTAAATAAATTCATTTAACGATTTTGCTACATGTCGATTAGCTTGACATAAGTAACTTAAATAGCTAAAATTATAGAATTGCATAGCCACATGATGACCGAAATACTTACAAGAATAGTTGATGTAAAGCTACTTGACGAAAAAGGCTTAGAAGGTTCATTTCAATTAAGTGACGATGAGTTGGATGATGAAATTCGAAATCTTCTTTCGTCAGTTGTTGTTGAAGGTAGATTATATAGAGTAGGCGAGACAATAAAGTTTTCTGGCATTACAACGGCAGATGTACTATTAAGTTGTGCTAGATGCTTAAAAGAGATAAAGCGAGGTATAAAAGAGAATGTAGAGTCTACATACCTTGCTGCAAGTTCAATTGAAGGTAAGAAGCATTTATCTATTGCGGAGGTTGAGCTAACCGCAGATGAAATGGATATAGAGCTATACGATGGTAACAGCATAGATATTTTCAGATCTATTCGTGACTATCTATTGCTAGCGATTCCACTTAACTATATCTGCTCTGAAAATTGCAAAGGGTTATGTAGTAAATGTGGGATAGATAAAAACAGTAGCGAGTGTGATTGTAGCGAGACAAATATAGATCCTAGGCTCGCTAAACTGTTAGATATAAAATTTAAGAAATAGTTAGGAGTATGAAATGCCAGTTCCAAAGAAGAGGACCTCTAGAATGAAACGAGGATCAAGACGTTCTCATGATGGGTTAGTAGCAACAATGCAGTCAGTCTGTAGCGAATGTGGTGAAGCTAAACTTTCACATAGAGTATGTCCGAAATGTGGATTTTATAAGAATATTGCCATCTTGCCAATTGACGAAGGTTAAATGGTAATGAACTGTGTCTGACAACAAAGAGCTACAAGTTGCGCTTGATGCTATGGGAGGTGATTTTGCCCCTGATCAGATTGTTGAAGGTGGAGTTTGGGCAATAGATAGCATTGAAAATCTAATTTTGACTTTAGTAGGTGATGCAACAAAGATAGAAAACAGACTCGAAGAATTAGATCGCCTTGATCATCCACGGATCAAGATTTGTCATGCCAATGAGACTGTCAGTATGGATGAATCTCCATCGCAAGCATTGCGCCAAAAGCGAAATTCATCAATCCATGTAGGGTGCAAACTGGTAAAGGAAGGGTTGACCGGTGCATTTATCTCAGCCGGCAATACAGGAGCTGTTATGGCTATTGCATCGGTATTGCTTCGAACATTAGAGGGGATTGATAGAGCTGGAATTGCGGCGCCACTGCCTACTCCGAGTGGAGGGAGACTATTACTTTTAGATGCCGGTGCCAATGTTGCTGTTAAGGTTGCGAACCTATATCAGTTTGGAGTTATGGGGAGCATCTATTCTCAATCGATGTTTGACAATGATGTCCCGCGAGTTGGGTTACTTGCAATCGGAGAGGAAGAGAGTAAAGGGAGTGTGATATCAAAAGAGGCATATGAAATTATGTCACGATCGTCACTGAATTTTGTCGGTAACATTGAGGCGAAGTCACTTTATAAAGGTGTTGCGGATGTTGTAGTTTGTGATGGATTAACAGGTAATATAGCATTGAAGGCATCAGAATCGATGGCATCACTAATAGCAGGGAAGCTCAAGGGAATCTTTGCTAGTTCGTTGAGAGGTAAGCTTGCATATCTACTGTTAAAGAACGATTTAAGTGAGATGCGAAAAAGTGTAGATTGTACAGAGGTTGGTGCCGCCCCATTACTTGGTGTCAATGGTGCTATATTTATTGGACATGGTGCATCGGATCCTAAATCTATATTGAACGCAATCAAGGCTGCGTGCAAATTTATTGAGCGTGATGTTAATGATCATATCAAAGTAACGCTAGAGCAAAACAGGGATATCTTCCTACCACTAACTGATCAAAAAGAAGATGCGGGAGTATGGGACAAGATGAAAAATATCTTTACGAAGCAAGATCCAAACGAATAATAGTTATGCAATCAAATATCTGTGCAAAGATAGCTGGGCTTGGGATTAGTCTGCCAGAGCAGAGATTGAGTAATCTTGATCTTGAAAAGATTGTCGATACCTCTGATGAGTGGATAACGATACGAACAGGGATTAAAGAGAGGCGAGTGGCAAAGAAAAGTGATACACTTTTTGAACTTGCAATACCTGCGGCAGTTGAGGCTCTAGATCAAGCGAAGATAAAAAGTTCTGATTTAGATCTAATTATCTGTGCAACTTCGACTGCAGATATGGCATTTCCTTCAACTGCATGTATGATTCAACGTGCGTTAAAAGGATCGACTGCTCCTGCATTTGATATTGCGGCTGCTTGCTCTGGATTTGTCTATGGTCTTCATATTGCCAATAACCTTATCAAGGCTAGGAGCAATAAGAATATCTTGCTGATCGGTAGTGAAATAATGAGCCGAATCGTTGATTGGAAAGATCGATCGACCTCAATCTTATTTGGTGATGGTGCTGCCGGAGTTGTTATCAAGGGAGTGAGTAACGATCAAGATCGAAATCAAGGTATCATCGATTCTCAAATATTTTCAGATGGGACGCACTATGATTACCTGATGGCAGGATATCGATCAGGAACATACAGCAACAGTGTAGATCCATTGGTGGATGATCTATATAAAGATGCGGCATCGTTCTTGACGATGAAAGGTAATCAGATATTTAAAATAGCAATTAAAAGTATGTCAGAAGTCTCGCTAAAGATCATAGAAGAAAATAATTTTACTATCGATGATATTGATCTTGTGGTCCCTCATCAAGCTAACATCAGAATTGTACAGGGGATCGGAAAGTCTCTAGGGATTAGTGACGATAAAATTTTTACTAACCTTGATAAATATGGTAATACTTCTGCTGCATCTATTCCGCTTGCACTCTATGAAGCAGACAGAGATGGACGTTTAAAGCAAGATGCCCTAGTGCTAACTGTTGCATTTGGTGGTGGATTTACTTGGGGTGCAAATCTAATAAGATGGAATTAATAGCTTAAGCTTCTATCGGAGCAACCCGATTTACAATCTAGCTTCAATCTGATTTATATGGAGATGGCTATATCTGCTTACATCAAGGTTGATTAACTTTTACTGATCTAATCCAAGCTCTTTACGCCACTTTTTTAGCTGTGCAACTTTCCGCTCTTCGATGGTCATCCCTTTGTGGCTAGAGATAGGTGCTCTCAACTTCAAATCGTGAAGCGGTGACCAGACCTCCCCATTTTTTTTGGAGCTGTTAGTTTTAACCTTATATCGGTTTTTTGCAGCCTTCCCAAAATTAGGAAAGTTTTTACCGGAAGCTCTTGAATCCCGTTGTTGGTTCTTCATGTCCCTCTTTGAATTTGAAATAATACTGACCTGTTTTTCACTTACTTTAAGATAAAATTAAATGGCATTTGAAATATTTAACTACCATAGCATAAAACGACCTAATGGCAAGTAGAAAAAAGTTTTCTCATAATGTTATTTTAGTTTATTTTGCATAATCAGAAACTCTGGTTTCCCGTATTACAGTAACTTTAATTTCGCCCGGATAAGAAAGATCAGACTCAATCTTTTTTGTAATATCTTTAACAAGAAAAAATGACTCTGCATCACTTATAGCAGTTGGCTCAACAATAACTCTTATCTCACGCCCAGCTCGAATTGCAAATGTATTTTGAACTCCATCAAATTCCGAACCTATTTTTTCCAAGTCACGCATTCTAGCAATATAGTTTTCTAACATTTCCCGTCTTGCACCTGGTCTTGAGGCAGATAACGCATCAGCCGCAGCAACCAGAATTGAGATGATAGAGGTCGCCTCTGCATCTTCATGGTGTGATGCGATAGAGTTTATTACAACTTCATCTTCATTATAGCGTCTAGCAACCTCAATCCCAATCTGCGTATGTGTTCCGTCATGAGTCTGATCTAGAGCTTTACCTAGATCGTGCAGCAACCCTGCTCGTTTTGCAAGCTGCTGATCTTGTCCTAGTTGAACTGCCATCATTCCAGCTAAGAACCCAACCTCCACTGAGTGGCGTAACACATTTTGTGAATGACTAGTTCTATATTTTAACCGTCCTAAAATTTTAACTAGCTCAGGATGAACCCCTTCTAGTTCAAGTTCAAATATTGCTTGCTGAGCGTCTTTTAACATAATTTGATCAATTTCAGTTGTAACCTTTGCTACAACTTGCTCAACCCTCACAGGGTTAATCCGACCATCATTGACTAATCTCGTTAATGATTCTCTAGCAATCTCACGTCGAACAGGATCAAAACATGATATTACAATAGCGTTTGGAGTATCATCAATGATTAAATCTACACCGGTTACCTCTTCAATGGAGCGTATGTTGCGTCCTTCTCGCCCAATAATTCTACCTTTCATATCATCATTTGGAATATCAACGACATTGACAGTATTCTCTGCAACATAATCAGATGCCATACGCTGAGCAGCGGTGGCAATAATATAACCTGCCTCTTTTTGAGCTTGGGCTTTAGCTTCTCTCTCCATCGCTTGAACCTCGCCCGACATAGAAAGTCTCACCTCTTTTAGCAGACTATCTTGAAGACTTTGTCTAGCTTCATCTTGGCTCATTTTTGCAACTTGTTCAAGTTGAGTCAGCCGCTTCTTAACAATATTTTGGGCTTCTCTATATTTCGATTCAGTATTTCTTTTAAGATCTTCTCCCGACTGTTCTTTACGTGCAAGCTCAGCAGATCGTTTGTCAAGATTTGCTAGACGCTTATCTAATCCCTTTTTTCGATCTAGTAGCCTTGCTTCAACAGTTTCAATCTCCTTTTTTCGTGCAGACATCTTTCGTTCAAGATCGTTATTAGCCTTGAGAAGGAGCTCTCTTGCTTCTAATTGCGCCTCTTTTACTATTGCTTGTGCCTCTTTTTTTGCATTCGAGAGCTCTTTTT
>JBLYYQ010000089.1:0-9273 GCA_048550035.1 Nitrospinota bacterium | reverse complement strand
CCAGCACATGGCCATAAATATAGTCAAGAGCAAGTAGACTATGTAACGCCTGATCTTTACATAGTGAAAGTTGATGATGAATATCAGGTCTATCTAAATGATGACGGAATTCCATCACTTAAAATAAGCCCTGTATATTTAGCGGTATTAAAGAATAAAGAGTTCAAGAATAGTGGTCAAAAGGAGGCGCATGAATTTTTAGACTCTAAATACCATTCAGCACAATGGATGATAAATAGTATTGAACAACGCCGTCAAACAATGTTGAAATTTGGACGATCAATATGTAAGTTTCAGCAAGGATTCTTAGACAATGGTATTGACCATTTAAAGCCACTGGTTCTACGTGATATCGCAGATGATATAGGGATGCATGAATCTACAATCTCACGAGTAACAACAAATAAGTATATTCAGACACCACAAGGATTATTTGAGTTAAAGTTCTTTTTTCACTCGACAGTCCCATCATTTTTGGGTTCAGATATGTCATCTGTCCGTGTGAAAGAGATTATAAAACAGCTAATTAAAGCAGAAGATGAATTAAAACCATTGACAGATGATCAAATAGTTAAGAAGCTTCAGATTAAAAATGTAAACATTGCAAGAAGAACTGTAACAAAATATAGGAAAGCATTGCAGATACCATCGACATCAAAGCGACGTAAGATTAATATATAGTTTTTAATGGAGGATAATAAATAACATGCAAGTAACAATAACGGGTCACAATATTGAAGTAACACCTGCTTTAAGAGAATATACAGAAGGAAAAGTATCAAAAGTGGGTAAATTTTTGCATAATATTATTGCAACACATGTGATACTAAAAGTTGAGAAGCAAGATCAGATTGTAGAGATCACAATTCATGTAAGAGGATCAGATTTGCACTCTGCTAGTAGAGCTTCTGACATGTATGCAGCAATTGATGCTACGATAGATAAACTAGAACGCCAAGCAAAAAAAGTAAAAGGAAAGAATGAAGCAAAAAGAAAGAATAGTAGTCCTAAATAAGAGAATAAGATGCGAATAACAGCATTTTTAGCTGAAGCAAATGTAATTTCGAATCTTAGTGTGATAGATAAAGCTGATTCATTAAAACAGCTTTGTCTACTGTTAAAAACCAATGGAGCGATCCAAGACTCAGATTTAGCTTTTGACGCATTGATTACACGAGAGAAATTAGGTTCAACAGGTATTGGCAATGAGATTGCGATTCCTCACGCTAAATATAAAGATCTCGATCAACCATTAGGAGCGTTTGCGAAGCTCTCGACAGGGGTCGATTTTGGAGCAGTTGATGATAAACAGGTAAAGTTTATATTTATGCTATTATCAACTGATAAATCGACAACTAATCATCTAAAGGCATTAGCCCGAATATCGAGATTGCTTACGAACCCTAAATTCAAAGTTTTAATTGAAGAAGCCGATTCATCAGAGCGGATATTTGAAATAATTAAAAATAGAGACGAAAGTTTAGATTAAAGTGGAAAACAAAGAGAATTCTAACAAGAAATTTTGTTACCTTATTATAGCTCATGGTTCACTAGCTAGCGCACTACTAGAGACATTAAAGTTTATCACACCTGTATCAGATAACTTTATGGAAGTTGAGATTGATCATGAAGTAGATGTAGAGCAGGCACGTCTCACGATCAAAGATGCGCTTGCGAAGCTGCCAGCAAACAGAGGTATAATAGTATTTACAGATCTATTCGGAGGTGCCCCATCTAATATAGCCCTATCATTGATTGATGGGATGGATGTCGAGCTCATTGCTGGAGTAAACCTTCCGATGCTACTGCAAGCTGCTGTGATTGATGAAGATATATCGCTAGAGGAAATGGCATTAAAATTGAGAGGTTATGGCCAAGATAACATTTTTCTAGCATCTGATCTATTGTCAAAGCGCTCCAAACCAGGGAATGGTGGTAGCATACAACCTGCCAAGTAGTGAAAAATTTAGTCTCAAAAGTGGAAGTTGAGATAGTTAACGAATGGGGTCTTCATGCTAGGACAGCCACACTATTTGTAAAAGAGTCGCAAAAATATAGCTCCACTATTGAGGTAGAGATAGGTGACAATTACATTGCAAATGGGAAAGATATTAGCTCATTGCTACTACTAGCGGCAGAGAAAGGGAGCATCTTGAAATTAACTGCAACTGGTCTAGATAGTAAAGAAGCTTTATTAAATCTATCAAACCTGATAAAATCAGGGTTCTATGAATAGAGACAAAAGGGCAAGTATCTTTTAAAATTATGGACGAACATAATATTTACAAAGGAATAGCAGCCTCTCATGGGATAGTTATGGGGCGAGCATACCTTCAAGATAGTCATATGATCTGTGCAATAGAACATCATCTTAAATCATCAGAAGATGTATCAAACGAGGTCACCCGATTTTTAGATAAAGTTGAAGAGTGCTCAAATGAAATTGCCCAAATATCAAATCAGGCCAAAGAGGTTCTAGGTGACGAAACTCCATTAATACTAGTAGATGCCCACCGTCAAATATTGCACGATCCATCGATGCAAAAAAAAGTTGTCCGAATAATCGAAGATCACAAATGCAATGCTGAGTGGGCATTAAAGATCCTAAGAGAAAAGTATGTAGCAAAATTTAGCAAATTCAAGGATCCTTATTTTCACGAACGGTTAAATGATATCGAGCAGGCGATAACAAAATTGCAACGCTATTTATCAGGCGAAGATATTGGATCTCCATTAGATAACCTTGAGGAGCCTGTAATAGTTATTGCCCATAACTTGACTCCATCTGATACATTAAAGTTTGACCGGCAAAATATAATAGGCTTTGCAATTGACTCAGGAGGGAAGACATCACATGTAGGAATTTTAGCATCATCGATGGATATCCCTGCTGTTGTTGGCTTAAAGAATATATCATCCATCATTTCATCTGGTGATCCTATAGTGTTAGATGGTATTCGTGGTGAGATCATCCATAAACCGAGCAAGCAGCAGTTTGAGCTATATAATAAATATCGCCAACGATGGCTCTATTTTGATGAAGATGCTACTGCCCAGAAAGATTTAGATGCCATCACAACCGATGGTATCAAGATCAATGTGCAAGCGAACATTGAAACAACTAAGGATATTGATCGGTTAGATAAATATGGAGCTGGAAGTGTAGGTCTATTTCGGACTGAATATATATTCATTAATGATAATAGCTGGCCTGACGAGGAGAATCAGTATGAGCAGTATAAGAAACTAGCCACAATCTTAAAAGGAGATAATTTTGCATTAGTTCGAACATTAGATATCGGTGCAGATAAACTTCATGCTAGTGCCCCATATTTTGATGATGAAGCCAATCCTGCCTTAGGTCTTAGAGCAATTCGATTTTGCCTCCAGAATGTAGATATTTTCAAAACTCAAATAAAAGCAATCTTACGTGCTGCAATTCATGGCAATCTAAAAATAATGTTTCCACTAATCACAGCAGTGGAAGAGTTAATTGAAGCAAACAAGATTGTAGAACTATCAAAATCAGAACTGAGGGCGGCAGGCAAACAGTTCAAAGAAGATATCGAAACTGGCGTAATGATTGAAACGCCATCTGCAGTTATATTAGCTCGTGAGCTCTCCAATCATTGTTCATTTTTTTCGATAGGGACTAATGACCTGATCCAGTTTTCAATGGCAATTGATAGGGCTAATGAGAAGGTTGCTTATCTTTATCAACCGTTATCCCCTGCAATATTGCGCCTCGTGGCATCAGTAATAAAGATTGCCAACGAAACTAACACCTCTGTTTCAATCTGTGGTGAGATGGCGCAAGATCCACTCACAGTTATCATACTCCTTGGGTTAGGTGATGTTAAATCCCTCTCTATGGATGTCCACTCAATTGCAAGAATCAAAAAATTTATCCGCGAAATATCGATTAGCGAAGCTCAAGCATTGGCAACCAAAGTCATCAATCTTGATAATACTGAAGAGATTATAAGACTTGTCAAATCAGAAGTTGCAGATTATATAAAAGATGATGTTAGTAGCAAAATTTAGGATTGCCAAAACTGACCATGAAAGAACCTACCTTGGTAGCAGATCAAAAATTATCTCGATCAACTATATTAGTTAGCATTGCAATATTTGCATCACGAATACTAGGCTATATTAGAGATTTAGTCATCGCTTCAGTCTTTGGTGCAAATTATGCCACCGATGCTTTTGTCTTAGCATTTAGAATCCCTAATATGTTAAGACAGCTAACAGCTGAAGGTGCAATGACCAAATCGTTCATCCCAACATTATCAAAAGTCGATAAAGAACTAGGCCGCTATGAGGCGATGAAATTCACAGGTAAGATTATAACTCTATTTTCAATATTTTCGATAATGTTACTGATTGTACTTGAGATCTTTACAGAGTCATTAGTACTAATAGTTGCACCTGGGTTTGCCAACAATCCGGAACAGCTAACATTAGCTATCAACCTAACAAGAATTACACTTCCTTATCTTGTCTTAATATCGTTAGCCAGTATTTTATCTGGATATCTAAACTACTTCAAAATTTTTTTCATCCCAGCACTTGCCCCGGTAATGCTAAACATTTCCATCATTACATCAGCTCTAACTTTAACTAGTATGTTTCATTATCCTATTTATGCATTAGCAGTTGGGGTACTGATTGGCGGAACAGCTCATCTACTTTTTATATTTAAGCCACTCATCTCAATTGGGTACAGATATATCATAAATTTCAATCTCCGTGGCAAGTACATGAAATCATTGGGATGGTTAATGGCTTCAGGAGGGCTCTATGCAGCGGTTACTCAAATCAATGCTCTTGTTACATTGATTTTTGCGTCCACATTGAAAGCTGGCAGTATAACTTTTCTCTATTATGCAAACTCACTTTCGAATATAATAGTAGGTATATTCGGTGCCTCATTTGGATTGGTAATATTCCCTTATCTATCTAAAGAATCATCATCTGATAACCTTGATAAATTTCGTGAGATTATCTCCTATTCAATTAGAGTACTACTTCTTATAGCGATTCCTGCTGCAGTCGGTCTTGCTGTACTTTCAGATGAAATTGTCAATCTACTCTTTGAACGAGGAGCATTTACAATTTTTGATCGAAAAGATACAGCCATCGCAACTGTTATGCTTGCAGTCGGATTACCAGCTACTACAATGTCGCATGTTTTAATGTCTGCATTTTATTCACTAAATGCTGGATTTGCTCATCTTAAAACACATGCCATTGCAACGGTGCTACATCTTTTTTTATGTATAATATTGCTAGATTCGTTAGCACATGCCGGATTAGCTCTTGCAACCTCTATCACAATGACGGTTAGTATCCTCTTCCAGCTCTATTTGCTACGAAATCGACTGAAATGGATTAATGGTAGAATGATTCTGAACTCAACTATCAAAGCTCTAGTCGGAGCTTCAGTTATGGGACTTACTGTCTACTATCTTTCTAATCAATTTTTCAACTTTGAAGAAGGTCTTATCACTCGGTTTTTTCTGTTAATCGGAATTATCATTGCTGGAATTTTTCTATATGCAACAGTCACCTTGATCTTAAAAACAGATGAAGCGATTGAAGCAAAAGATTTTTTAATTAAGAGATTAAAAGCATCATTGGGAAGGCAGTAATTATACCGTTTCCGCTTTAATTTTGACTACTGCTCCATACACCTTTTGATGTTGGTTGCAAGCTGCTCCATAAGCTTGAAATATAGATTGCGCCCTGGTTTGATTGATGCCCCTACAGGGTCTAGGCTCATTGTCTCTATATCCAATCCTTCAGTAACATTCTTAGTTAGCTTCTGGCTGAATTGTGGCTCATGAAAAACACATTTAATTTTCTGCTTCTCAATTATCATGCGGATCTTACTCAAATGCGATGCCGATATAAAGTCATTAGGCTCGGTAAGAATAGTGGCAACTATTTTCAAATTATAATGGCGCTCAAAATATTGATATGCATCATGAAATGCTAGGAAGCGTCGATCTTTAATATTGGAGAGCATCTTTTTGATCTTCATATCTAACATATCGATTCTATCGATAACATTATTACTATTGGTAATATATATCTTTTTATTTTCAGGGAAAAGTTGTATGAGACGATCTCTAACTATTTTGACAATCTCCTTTGCATTATCAGGATCAAGCCATATATGTGAATCGTAGATGCCACTAGCATGGTGGTGATGGTGATCTTCTTCCTTATGCTTATCGGCAGTATGCTTGTCAGCAGTATGTTTGTCGGCAGTATGCTTGTCGTTATGGTTCTCATGCTGCTTATCTTTATCATCTAACTTATCTTGAGCATCAAAATTACTGCTCCGATTAAAAAGGAGCTGATTGCTTGGCAAGCTACTACTAATTTCCACCGTATGTACAGATTTTGGCAGTTGCCTGATCACTCTCTCTAGAAAAAATTCTAGATCCTTATCAATATAAAATACAACTGCCCCCTTATGTAGCATTACAAGATGTGACGGCTTCATCTGAAAAGTATGTGGCGATTCTGATCCTTGCAGAAGAAGTTCGACCTTACCACTATCCCCTACTACCGATTCCACTAAAGAATGAAGTGGCTTTATAGTTGCAACAATTGAATCATTTTTGCTGACTGGATCATTTTTGCTGATTGAATGATTACTTGCAATTGAATGATTTGTGAAAGCAATAGCAAATAATAGAAAAACAAAAATCTTATGTTTCATTTGGCCTTTACCAACAGAGTATATAGTGACTGATTTATAATCGTTGCTATCATAGTTATCTATAAACAGAATGTCAACAGTTAAGTCATAGCTTCACCTAGAGTTTCATATTATAAGTAGCATCCTTAAAGCTAAGCAAAAAAATTAACGATTAGAATTACTATTCTTAATAAATAAGTGCTAGACTTATTAGATTATGGAGCATCTAATTTTAGCTGACAATATATCGCTTAGGAGAAATCAAAAATCAATCCTAACTGATGTATCTATAAAAATTGACAAGGAAGACTTCACCACTATCATTGGTCCGAATGGTGCTGGGAAAACCACACTACTTAAATGTCTACTTAACTTTTTTCCACCGACTACAGGTACAATTATTCGTAAAGAAAATTTATCAGTCGGCTATTCGCCTCAGCGGTTAGTTTTAGATCATACTCTCCCGATTACTACCAAACGATTCTTGCTATTAAACAACCATGCTTTGGATGATGAAGTTCAACAAATTGCAGTCGAAACTAAGATTGAGAGGCTCTTGGCAAGTGATTTGAATACCCTCTCAGGCGGTGAGCTACAAAGAGTCCTACTAGCTCGCGCTATGATTGGTAAGCCTGACTTGCTCGTCTTAGATGAACCGACACAAAATTTAGATCTATCTGGTCAGCTAGAATTTTATCAACTACTAGAAAAGATGTATCTGGAACATAGCATCAGCATTCTTATGGTATCACATGATCTACGATTAGTGATGTCATCTACCCGAAATGTGCTTTGCCTCTTTAACCATATATGTTGCTCTGGGAAACCGCACGATGTGACAGAGTCTCCAGAATTTGCATCACTCTTCGGTGATGAGGCTGCAAAGCTCATTAGTGTCTATGACCACAACCATAGCCATAGCCATACCCACACTGATACACCATAATGCTAGACCCACTATTTGACACATTTGTTATAAGAGCATTATTAGGAGGTATTGGAGTTGCACTGTTAGCTGGAGTTATTGGCTGCTTTATAGTCTGGAACAAGATGGCTTACTTTGGTGATTCGTTAGCTCACAGTTCGCTTCTTGGCGTAGCGTTAGGACTTCTCATTGGTAGTAACACAAATATCACAGTCTTAGTTATCTGCATAATCTTTGCACTCTTTTTTGTATGGGTTAAGCAACGCTTCAATCTTTCTAGCGATACCTTGCTCGGTATATTAGCACACTCAGGGCTCGCAATTGGGCTTGTCGCCATTAGCTTTGTAAAAGAGGCTAGGCTCGATCTTCATAGCTACCTCTTTGGTGATATCCTTACTATAACTAACTCTGAAGTTGCACTAATCTACATCGGTGCAGTGAGCGCATTAACAATCATCGCTTTTGTCTGGTCATCACTAACACTGATGTCCATTAATGAAGATTTAGCTAAAGCTGAAGGGGTCAACACCACGCTTATGAGCATAATCCTTATGTTATTGATGGTCATTGTTGTTGTAATCTCAATACGGATTGTTGGGGTGCTACTTATAACTTCATTACTGATTATCCCTGCAGCCACTGCAAAGCAATTTGCTAAATCTCCTGAATTAATGGCAATATACTCATCCATTCTTGGCGTTGCATCTGTGATAATAGGTATCGTCGGATCTGTTATTTTTGACACCCCGACCGGTCCATCAATAGTTGTCTCTGAAACAGTAATATTTTTGACGACTGCTTCTATTAGCTATATCATCACTTTACAATTTGATTAACCAGACCCTTCCCTCTACTATTGTCTTGCATTTGATATCTAGTTTAGCTACTATCTAAAAAAAACTACAAAGCAAGGTAAATATTTAAATGAGCATCGATACATTAGTCATATTAGTACATATATTTTTTGGAACTGCATTTCTCTTTACGATGATAGTTACACAGCTTGTCATCAAAGATATTATGGGTCTTTTCCCAGAATCAGAAAAAAAAGAGAGCGCAAAAAAGATCATGGGAAGAAGGATCAGAGGTAGTATGGATGCTACCATCATCATAATGACGATTACTGCATTATACTTTTTACATTCGCGCCTTGATCTGCTTTTTGCAAGTAATATATTGTTTGTAAAAGCGCTCGTAGGTGGCTCGGCGCTTTTGATAGCACTCTTTCTTCACTTTGTACTTAGACCAATTAAAGTCCGAGCAATCGCATCTGGTAACAAAAATCGAATGATGGTATTAAATAAGCTAGCCCCTAGATTGGAAAGAACAGCGATGTTCTTTGCATTTATTACAGTTTTACTTGCTATATATTTTAACCATGGCTAGTTAGGTATCATATTTTTTCTGGCAGCTGACTTTATCTGCTGAGTCTCTATATCTATCTCAAACCTTGAATTCAGAATATCTATCTAATTTAGACAGATCTGCATCGGTGATGGCAAAAAAGTATGATGTAATAATCATTATTGGTAAATGTTTGCCAACTATTCTATAATCATTTATCAAGTAGCAAAGATATAAAATGTTTAAATTATGATTATCTAGGATTAAGTCAATAGTGAATATCAAAGAAATT
>JBLYYQ010000088.1:0-9403 GCA_048550035.1 Nitrospinota bacterium | reverse complement strand
CATTATAGGCATCTACAAGTTGATTGATTTTATCCAGAATATCTTCAGAATTGGCTTCAATTTTAATCTGACCAGTTCCTATGGTCTCGAGTCTAATGGTTACCTCTTCAATCAGATCATCTATGCTGTTAGATGATTTTGTGACTGCGATTCCATCTAATGTCAATATAGCATCTTCTGCTGGAGTTGTTACATTAAAGGCGAGCGATCCGCTCGTTAGAGATACTGTTGTGGTAAACGAATTAGCGATACCTTCATCATCGGATGTTAAGATTATTTGGTATGCTGGTGCCAATTCTGACCCACTATTACTTATGGTCGCAACTATATTTGCAGCCGATTGATTGATCTTATCTTTAACATCTTCGATTGTCATGTCAGTAGTGATATTGATAGTATGATCAGCTCCATCATTTATAGTTAAGCTCCCTGCAATTCCTAATGCAACATTTTTGTCGGCATAAGATTGATCAGAGACTGACTTTTGTCTTTTAGCAAGATTAGAAACAGCTATATCATAGCTCCCAACATTAGCAGATGAGTTTGCCGCAACTGTTAATACCGAGCCAGTTGTTGGGTTATGGTTAATAAACTTCCCACTGTATGACGAAAAATCACGACGCGAATCTAACTTGTCGGCGCTCTTTTCTAGCAGTAGGAGCTTCTCCTTAATCTTCTCCCATGCAGTCTTTTCCTTAGCTAAAATTGATTGTTTATCTTCTTTTAACTTAATCGGTTTTTCTTCTAACTCAATCAAACTTTCGATAATTGCGCTTGTATCTAGCCCTGATACTAATCCATCAATTGAGATTGTCATATTAATCCTTTTGTCATAAGCATTACTAATCTCATCGGCATAGAAGGTGAGTAACTCAAGAAAAAAAATGTTCCAAAATAGAATGGACAATCACTATTGATAGCTCCATTATTTTCTAATGCTTAAACTACACTAATAGTTGCAAGACCGATTGCGGTATTAAATTCGCTTGTGCTAGCATAGAAGTAGATGCTTGAACTAAAACCTGGTTTCGAGTAAATTGTGCGACTTCACTGGCGTAATCGGCATCTCTGATTTTCGATTCTGCCGCTTGCAAGTTCTCTGCCGAGCTAGAAAGATTCGCAACAGTATGAACCAGTCTATTTTGAACAGCACCAAGTTTGCCCCTTGATACTGCAACTGTTTCAATGGCAGTATCAATCAGAGAAATTGCAGCTTCAGCTCCAGTAGCAGTAGCAACTGTAGAGGCACTTATCCCCAGAGTTGTACTATTAACTGCCGTTAGATCAACAGCCACATTAAGATCGATTTTATCATTAGTTGTTGCCTGAAACCCAATATGTAACGCAACAGTCTCCGCTGCACCTGATGCAAGTGAACCATCAAGGAGCTTTTGGCCATTAAACTCTGTTACTGCAGAAATCCTCTCAATCTCAGAGAGTAGCGCTGCAAACTCAAGCTCGATTGTCACTCTCTCATCATCACCAACAGTTCCGGTTGATGATTGGATCGCAAGCTCTCTCATCCTAGATAGAATGCTACTAGTCTCAGACAATGCACCTTCTGCAGTATTGATCATGCTAATACCATCATTTGTATTACGCAACGCTTGATTTAGAGACTTAACATCTGCCCTGAGTGCTTCTGAAATGGCAAGTCCTGCCGGATCATCTCCAGCTCTATTAATTCTTAGTCCAGATGATAAGCGCTCTAAAGATAGACCTACCGCATTATTATTTCGTTCTAAATGACGCTGTGTATTTAGTGAGTAAATGTTATTATAGATCCTTAATGCCATGCTAGCTCCCTGTAATAATTTCTAAGTATAGTCTATAGATATCTTCTATATCCATATCACTTGTAATCTTATTCGGAATTACTCCTTGGAACTTTAGTTATACTATTTGCACTTATCCTTAAGCTCAAAATAGTATCTAGGATACTCTAACGGCTTAATGCTCTGCGAGGTCCATCTGGTTGATAGCATCACGAATAAGATTAATTATCCGTTTTATGGTTTTTGCTTTGACCCGCATACTGGCACGATTTACAACTAATCTTGCGGTTACATCCATGATATCTTCAATTGCTACTAGTCCATTTTCCCTTAAAGTTTCACCTGTCGAAACTAGGTCCACAATCTGTTCTGACAAATCTGTCAATGGTGCAAGCTCAATTGAACCATAAAGCTTGATAACTTCAATCTCGATGCCACGCTTTAAAAAGTATTCTTCTGTAATAGTCGGAAATTTTGTTGCAATCTTTAAATGTGAAAATTCTTTTGCCTGATTGGCTCTTAGAAACTCCTTTGGCGCTGCAACTACCATCTTGCAATAGCCAAACTTTAGATCAACAGGTTCATAAAGATCTTTGCGCTGCTCTGCAAGTTGATCAGAGCCAGCAATACCAATATCAGCTGCTCCTTGTTCTACATATGTTGGAATATCTGCATCGCGCACTATAACCGCTTCTACATTAGAATTAGCTCCCTTTATTAGCAGTTTCCGACTTGGAGTCAATAGCTCTCTAAAATCTATTCCAATATAGTTTAGTAGCTCAACGCTCGGTTTGAGATTGCGACCTTTTGGTATTGCTATTCTTAGATCATCCACAGCTTTTCTATCTAAAACTTACAAACTCATCTACATCTAATCTGCTCATCGAGCATTGATTTGCTGGATGATTGGGATCTTTATATCCTAGTGCAATTGCACTAATTAAAAGATGATCGTTATCAACATTGAGACTCTCTTTAACAATAGTTGGGTATTCTGCAATTGAGGCCATTGGGCAACTATCGATACCTAGCGACTTCGCAGCTAGCATCAATCCCATCATAAACATTCCACAATCGACAAGCGAACCTTCCGGCAATTTACTATCAGAAAAAATCAATAGCCCAACCGGTGCATCAAAAAATCGATAGTTCGCAACCCAAGCCTCCTCGCGCTTATTGACATCCTCTCTCTTGATATCTAATGCCCTAAATAGTTCTAATCCACATTCTTTACGTCTGCTTGCAAATGGTTCGAACCATTTGTCAGGATAAAATTTTACATCTGGCTTATCTTTTTCCTTGTTCTTATGTGCTGCAATTAACTTATCACTCAACTTCGTTAGAAGTGGACCTTTGGAAAGTGAAACAACATGCCAAGGCTGCATGTTAACTGCTGATGGAGATCTAGATGCTAATTTAAAGATTTCTCGTAAAGTTTCATCGCTAACCTCCTGTTCCAAAAAACCACGGGTGGAGTGCCGATTTAGAATAAGTTCATTAAATTCCATCTACTCCTCCAATATTTAATATGTTCTGAACGATATTATAGATTAAACTCCTATATTTCAATATATATTCTTGACATTTGAACGATTTGCTCTGATGATTAGTTTACATATTTAGTAATTAATTGTTCATTTGAAGGGTATTATGCCAAATAGTAAATCTGCCATTAAAAGAGTAAGGCAAACTAAACAGAAAACTATAAATAATATGTCCGTACGATCAGCAGGACGAACTGCAGTTAAAAAAGTACGGGCTGCCATTGAAAAAGGGGATAAAGAACTCTCTTCCTCTCTACTAATAGAAGCTAATCGAACATTAGCAGTAGCCTCTAAGAATGGGATTATTCATAAAAATAATCAATCTAGAAGAATATCCCGTCTTGCAAAGCAGATTAACAAACTAAATAATCTATAAATTATCTGAAAATAGATGGCAATGGATCCAACTGTGTTGACACCTGCCGAATTAACTGCTGCTTTTATGATGGGCTTTGTTGGCGGTCTACACTGTGTTGGGATGTGTGGCCCTATTGTCGCTCTCTTCTCTCTTAAGAGTGAAAAGCAAAGAGTATTAGGATATATTAGTTATCATCTTGCCCGGACTACATCATACATTTTGCTCGGTATTGTTTTCGGACTGCTAGGTGCACTAATAACAGATGCAATTCCACTTTTGACCGCTCAGAAAGGGTTACTTATCGTTGCTGGTGCGTTTATGGTCTTTTTCGCACTTCAAATCGGAGGATGGGTCCCTGATAGATACAACTTACTTCCATTAATATCGATTCCAGGCTCATTTCTCAACCGTGCAGCCAAGGGTGATTCACTCCTGACTTCTGCAATTATTGGATTAATGAATGGATTCTTACCTTGTGGATTAGTCTATGGTGCACTTGCACTTGCACTTGCAACCTCATCTCCTATAAGTGGTGGAATTATTATGGCTCTATTTGGGATTGGAACTATCCCAGCACTTCTTGCAATACCTTTTGTTTTTCGACTATTTTCGGTCAGCAAAAGAGCAAAACTACTTAAAATAGCAGCATCTTTTATCATACTTTTTGGATCTTTTATGGTCTATAAAGCTCTCTTTATCCTTGGTGAGAGACCTATTAAAATGGGAATAATGATTCAAGAAAAATTGGAAAATGATAGAAATGGACCTAAACTTTAACCACTTTCATTAATTTTTTACTTCAACTACACTATCTGAAAATATTATTATGCGGCTAACAGCGCTCCCTATTCTTTTAATTATTATTACTGCTAATTTACTGTTGATAGGATGCGATAATGAAAAAAGAGTCCCCCCATCGAATCTTGACAAACCTTGGATGGTCAAAATCATTGATGAGAACAAGACTGAAGTGTTAGGGATTGTTATAGGATCCGATAGTGCCGAAGTGGTCAAGAAAAAGGTTAAAAGTGAACCTAAAATTGCTATTTTCGAGGAAATAAACGGCTCTTACTCCTTAGAAGCATACTACGCTAAAGTTGAAATCAATAAATTCTCTGGTGAACTGATCGCTAACCTTGAAATCGATAATGAGTGGGCAAAAAAGGCTTTATTATCAAAAGTTAAAAGTAAAGCGGCTGCCAGAAAGGCAAAACAGTATTTTTTAGATGCAATATCATATCGGCAAGCGTTAAATCGGAAAGTTATAGGATTAACCTTCCTCCCATCTTTTAACCTTACAGAGGAGATCATCATCGAACGCTTTGGAAAAGCCCAAAAGATAATTGAACTAGATGATAGTAGAGCAGAATGGCTCTATCCTGAGAAGGCTCTATTTATATTATTAGATCATAACAAGAAAGATGCTATCCATTATTTGTCACAAGCTCTTTTTAAAACAACCTTTCCTAATTAATCAAACCTCGTTTGCTTAGCTATTTTAGATTAGTATCGTTTTCCTTTTTCCCATAATCTTTGGGAAGTAGCGGGTCATCTTCGTCATATAAAATCTGCGATGCAGGACCTTCTAGATCTTCATATTGACCAGATCGAATTGCCCAAAAAAGTACTAATACCATACCAAATCCAACCAGTACCATAAGTGGTATCAGGTAGTAAACAATCTCCATTTTTGACTCCTATCTTATCTGACGAACTCGCATCGCATTCCCTACGACTGCTAATGAGCTAAGTGGCATTGCAATTGCTGCTATTGTAGGCGATAAATACCCGCAAACTGCCACCGGCACAAAGCACAAATTATATAATATTGAGATCGCTATATTTTGACGAATAATTTTAACCACCTTTTTTGATAATCGGATTGTATCAATTAATTTGTAAAGCTTGCCGCCGCAAAGAGTGATCCCTGCTACCGCTATTGAGAGATCAGCACCTGTATCCATCACTATCCCAACATCTGCTTTTGCAATAGCGGCTGCATCATTAATCCCATCACCTACCATCGCAACCTTTCCTCCTTTATTCTTGACGGCTAACTCTATCAGAGTAGTTAGCTTGTCAACTTTCGCTTCTGGAGTCATATCATACGACAGATCTTCAAAACCGCCAAGTGTAGACTCAATCTTCAACGCAGCCTCTCGCCTGTCACCTGTAACAAGTTGATATTTAATTGAAAGATCTTTTAGGCTTTGTAAAGTTAAGGCTGCATCTTCTCTTATCTGATCACTGAGGAGCATCGTTGCAATATGTCGATTCTCAACTGCAAGGTAAACAACCTGACCGTCATGATTTTCTTTTAGTTCAGTTAGTTTTATACCTCGCTTAATAAAAAGTCGTTTAGCACCAAGCAACACTTGTTGATTATCTATCTGACCTTCAACACCATACCCTGCAAGATTGTTGAAGCTACCTACCTTGCTCTCTTCAATCAATCGAAGTTTGCCATACTTTACCAATGCCTTCCCTATCGGATGCTCTGAGCTAGACTCTACTGAAAGTGCTAATTTTAATATTTCATCTTGACTATATTTGGTATCGTGCGATTTAATTTTTTCAACCTTCATATCACCTTCTGTAATCGCGCCTGTTTTATCAAATAGCATCTGATCAACTAAGGGCAAGTTTTCAATCGCCTCTCCTTCTCTGATGATAATCCCGTTCTTTACACCAGCTCCGACTGCTGCTGCTATTGTTATCGGGGTCGCTAAACCTAACGCACAAGGACAGGTTATAATCAATGTAGAGACTGCTGCAATGAGTGCAAGATCGCTATCTCCATGGAGGATCCAATATATATAAGCAGCAGTTGCAACTGTGATAGTTATGACTACAAAGTATGGAACTACCATATCTGCTATTCTCTCTGAATTCGATCTTGAACCTTGCGCATTCAAAATCAGTTTTGATAGTTGTGCAACCTTATTTTGGCTGGCAGTTGAACTACTTTTTACTTTCAATGCACCATCTTGATTGATAGAACCTGCGATAACTTGGTCACCTACTACCTTTAAAATTGGACGATTCTCGCCAGTTATTATTGATTCATCTACATATGACTCACCATCGACTACAACTCCATCAAGCCCGATTCGTTCACCAGGTTTGATAGAAATTTTTGTCCCGACTAAAACAGATCCAATTGCAACAACCTCTTCAACGCCATCATCATTAATAACATAGACAGATTTTGGTTGCAGCTTGGCTAAACGGATGGTCGCATCACCTGCTTTACGCCTCGTTGCTAAGTCTAGAAAACGACCTATCGAAATCAAAAATATCAATGTTACTACTGTTTCGAAATATGTCGTCGCCTCAGGCGCACCCCCTATCATAACAAAAATTGAATAGAAATATGTAACCAAAGCTCCAATTGCAATCGGTAAATCCATAGTTGGACTGAAACGGATCAACCCTCGATAACCACCTACCAAAAATGGCCATCCAGAATAGAATAATACGGGTGTTGCAAGAACAAAACTACTATACATAATAAATGTACGAAATTTGTCAACATCCGCACCAAACCATAATGCAAGCGAAAGCCACATGATATTCATACTCGCAAATGCTGCAAAACCTATACGGTAGAGTGCAATGCGACTTGTATGTTTGAAATGCTCCTCCTCTTTATGCTCTGTAAAGGGAATCACAATATAGCCTACCTTAGCAAGGGCTAGCATAATTTGTGAGACCTTTATCTCCTTGCTATTCCAAACAATATTCAGGCGCTTCCTTGCTAAATTAATCTGAACATTCTTAATCTGTGGTAGCTGTTTTAATGCTCGATCGATAATCCAGCAGCAAGCTGCACAATGTATCCCCTCAACTAAAAATGGAGCTTCACTCATGCCAGATTCTAACTCTGTCACAAACTCACGCTGAACCTCCTTTAGATCATAACTCTTAATCTCTTCATTGAATTTCGGAGGAGGAGCAAGCGGACCTTCATTATGACTATAATACTCTTCGAGGTTGGCATCATAAATTGCAATCGCAACCGCTAAACAGCCTCTGCAACAAAAAAGACGGACTTCCCCATCTAACTTAAAGGTTGGCGGATTGTGCGGAACTGGAAGTTTGCAGTGAAAACAGGCTGTAGTTGAATCGATATCATCAGTTCCATATAGCCCCATAAGAGATATTAAAACTCGGCTACTTCTAGAGGAATCGCTTTGCTGATCTTCTCATCGTCTATACTAAACTCCACTATGCAGTCCCAGATACCTTTAAGTGGAAATTCCACAACTGCTCTATAAATCTCTTCAGTTTCATCTAGCACTAGTTCATACGAAAAATCATACTTAGTTGTCGATGGTCGATAGAAGAAGATCTTTCCTTTGGATGAGCTTACAAAGTTATTAGCTTTATCTAACAGCTGTATAGTAAAAACACTCTCTTCTTGTTTTATAATCTTATCTGGAATATTGGACTCAATATAATATTTCCTGCTACTTCCTGCAAGATGCTCAACTGCGGCACGTCGTGTAAAACTTTTGCCACGCTCATAGTAATCTTCGGCAACTAGTCCTGGGCTAGTTTTGATCGCAAAAGTTAACATAATCATGTTGACAATTACTACTGTAGCCAAAATAGAAATAAAGCCCCATACCCAAGGACTCTGATACCAATGATCCACTAGCCCCTTTTTTTTCTCCATCTTTATACTTTCATTTTTGATGTTATAAATTTAACTCCATATACATCTAGTATTTTACCTTTTAGAATCGTCATCGGTTGAAACTCTTGATTGTTCCGGAGCTATAAATTGAGTCGAATAGCTATCTTTCAATTCTGGCCGATCAATGACTTCTAAGTTGAACTTGAATTCTTGACGCTTAGCCCTAATCTTACCTTTATCAATCGTTATCGAAACAGGAATTTTAGATAATTTACCAGCTTTGAATTCTAATCTATCACCAACTGAGAGGAGCCCATCATCTAAACCTGTCGTATAGAGTCTTGCAATAATATTACTATCTGTTTTATTTAAAACCTTTATCATATATCGGTTTTTTATACTCCCATCTGAGAGCATAGTATAAGGTGGAACCACATGATGCAACACAACCAAATCCATTTTCCCAATATGCTTGCTACCTACTAGGAGAGTAGTGGTTATGATTGTTAGGATTGCAATGTAGACCAAAACACGAGGACGCATCCAAAACTTTGCAATCTTCTCACCTCGATGTTGAGCTAATGATATATAACGAATTAGACCTGTTGGACGCTTTATTTTTTCCATTACCATGTTGCAAGCATCAATACAGATCCCACATGTTATACAGCCTTCCTGCTGTCCATTACGGATATCAACACCAGTAGGACATGTAGCAACGCAAAGATTGCAATCAATGCAATCTCCCTTATCTTGACTGCCCAAGCTCTTATCGACTGTTTTAATTCGAGCACGAGGCTCGCCACGGTTAAAGTCATACGTCGGCAAATAGGTCTGGTCATCTACCATTACACCTTGGAGCCTAGCGTATGGACAGAGCCAAAAACAGAGCTGCTCTCGTAAAATAGCTACACCTATGTATGAGCCAATCATAAATATTAATGGGACCGTCCAGATATAAATTGGCCCTTGCAGGTTCACTAGGCGATGCCATAAATCATAGACATCTATAAAATAGGCTGTAAATGCTAGACCGGTCAGCGTGGAAAGTAAAAGAAAAATAGATGTCTTTAGAGATTTTTTGAAT
>JBLYYQ010000087.1:0-2809 GCA_048550035.1 Nitrospinota bacterium | reverse complement strand
ATCTCTTGTACTATTCGGATCACCATATATTTCTGGGATCTTGTTACTGATAGCTTTCACTATCCAGCTTGGTATAACCGCACCATAACCGCCACCTATATTTTGCTCTGGACCAAAAACATTAAAATAGCGTAGTCCAACAAAGCTGGTTTCACTATTGCCAGCAAACGTATATGCAAAATCTTCGCATGCTTTCTTTGTAGTAGCATATGGGGTTAGTGGGTAGGTTGGATCATCTTCTTTAAGTGGACATGAAATGTTTGACCCGTAGACTGACGATGAACTGGCATAAACTATCCGCTTAACTTTGTTAGCGATTGCTGCCATTGCAACTGAGATAAATCCTTTTAAGTTAACATCCAAATACTCCATCGGCTTTGAAATAGAGTCAGGTGCCGATACTAATGCCGCTTGATGTGATATATATCTTATCCCAGCCGTGACTTTACGTAGCATCATTTCATCTAATATATCTGCCTTCACAAACTCAAAATTATTCTGAAATTTCATATCTACTTTGGCTAATGCTGAATCGAGTCTGGATTGGTCTCCTGTTGAAAAGTTATCTAATCCGACAACTTTAATACCTTTTTGCAGAAGTGATGCCACTATATGTGAGCCGATAAAACCTGCAGCTCCTGTAATTAGCCACTTATCTTCATGTATATTCATGCTATACTATTCATCTCCCCAGCATTGTTAACTCGATTTTAAACTTCATTACATAGCTAAGAGCAGTTTAGCATGATACTAATTGAGCAGTTATCAATTTCTTATCTAATAGATCGATAGAGGTTACGACAAATTATGCCAATATTATGGTAGCTACAAGTAGGGAATATCATCAAAATAAAAGCAAAAAACATGGCTGATAGAAATAAGTGCAATAGAGGTGAAATGATAGCTTGAGAAAGTGTAAGTCATTGATTATAGGTAGTTTAATAAATAATATTTTATGATAGGCAATCACCTGTTATACTTACCGAAGTTATTGAAAATTAAGTTGAATATGAAGCACGCTAGAAGATTAATAATATGCTAAGCTACGAGCTAGTAAAAAGGGTGCTCGATATATTGTTTGCCTGTCTATTACTTCCGATTTCACTATTACTTTCAGTTTTTATTATTATAGGGATTAAATTGACATCAAAAGGTCCAGCAATCTTTTGGTCAAAGCGGGTCGGCCGTCATCGGAACTGTTTTATGATGGCAAAATTTCGATCTATGCATAATAACGCACCATTAGTTGCAACCCCGTATCTTAAAAATCCTGAACTTTATATTACCAATATTGGTGCTTTTTTGCGTAAAACTAAGTTAGATGAAATACCACAAATATATAATGTACTACGAGGGGAAATGAGTTTTGTAGGACCAAGACCGCTTGCTGACATTGAAGACGAACAAGGGATTATTAAAGCTCGCTTTGATGCCAATATATATAGTCTCAGACCAGGCATTACAGGTCTGGCTCAAGCATATGAATTTAGGAAAGAAGCTTTTTCGGAGGAGAAAAAACTAAGAAAAGATAAGTTATATTTAAAGAAAATATCATTCAAATTAGATATTTACATTTTAGGGCAGACAGTCTGCAAGATGCTAAGGTTAAAATGATATTAATGATTAACTTTTCATCACATAAGGAGATTTAAAGTAGTGAAATTTGTTGATTTAAGCCTTGAACGTAAGCTGATCGCCAAGAAGATTCAATTCAATATTGAGCAGACACTTGAAAGTAACATTTTCATTAATGGTGCTCAAGTTGAACTTCTAGAAGAGCGGCTCGCACAATATGTAGGAACCAAACATTGCATCGGAGTTTCAAGTGGGACAGATGCGCTAGTTATAGCATTAATGGCAATTGGAGTAGGGCGTGATGATGAGGTAATTACAACCCCGTTTTCGTTTATTGCAACAAGTAGCGCAATATTGTTAGTTGGCGCCAAGCCTGTTTATGTTGACATCGAACCTAGCAGTTACAACATTGATCCTACAAAAATTGAGCAGGTAATCACAAAAAAGAGTAAAGCTATTATCCCAGTCAATCTCTATGGTCAACCTGCCGACTATGATTCAATTAACTCTGTTGCTAAAGCATACAACCTAAAAGTTATAGAAGATGGTGCTCAAAGCTTTGGAGCAACTTACAAAGGATGCCGTTCGTTAGGATTGTCAACTATAGGAGCTGCTAGCTTCTACCCATCCAAACCTCTTGGTTGTTATGGCGATGGTGGTGGATTATTTACTAATGATGACAATCTGGCAGCAGCTGCAAAATCTATCAGAAACCATGGTCAAGAAGGAAACTATAATCATGTCAGGCTCGGTTTGAACGGACGCTTAGATGCCATACAAGCTGCTGTACTATTAGCCAAGCTAGATATCATTGACGAGATCGTTGCACTTCGAAATGAAAAGGGAGCTTACTACTCTGAGAGATTGGCTAACTTTGTTCTACCTCCAAAAGTTGCAAAATATAATAGTCATGTCTACGGACAGTATACTGTTAAAACTGATAAGCGAGAGCAACTTGCACAGTTTTTGAAAAATGAAAATATCCCTACTGCTATTCACTATCCTGTTCCGATACATCTTCAGCCAATGTTTAAAATGTTAGGATATATGCCAAATGATTTCCCGGTAAGCGAAGAGTCTGCTAAGAAGGTTTTGAGTTTACCTTTTGGTCCATACATTAGTAGAGCAGACCAAGATTGTCTGATTGCAAAAATAGAAGAATTCTTTAATCGTTAGATAGCAAAGTTTAGGGTGACTGATAATTTCTTGATCTTTTCAGTATGATCTTTTAGCT
>JBLYYQ010000086.1:0-48439 GCA_048550035.1 Nitrospinota bacterium | reverse complement strand
CTTCGCTGACTAGATTTATTTTCTCTATAGTATCTTGTGGCTGAGCTTGCTCCTCGTTGACTAGATTTATCTTCCCTACACTCTCTTGCGGCTGACCTTCCTCTTCGCTGACTAGATTTATCTTCCCTACACTCTCTTGCGGCTGAGCTTCCTCTTCGCTGACTAGATTTATCTCCCCTACGCCACCTTTTGCCTGTTCTTGCTCCTCTGATTGGAAAATTTCCTTAAAACTATTACTATTCATTTTAATTGTCCCCTCCTGAGCATTATTGAGATTTGTAACTTCGTGCTCTAATCTCTCTGTTACAGTTAACATATTCTTTTCTGATTTCAACTACTGTGCCAAAATGAAATGAGTATAAAATCAATGACTTATAGAATTTGCTTGAATTCGGATAACTATTTGTATCAAAAATGGCTTTAAATAGAGGTAGTTTTTGCCTACCACTCTCCTAGATTAAAAGTCGAATAATAGTTGACAACAACAGTCAAGTACTTATACTAATATTAAGTCTAAACAGTTACGCTACCAAGCCAGAAAGGAACTATATAAGAATGTCAACCGTTACGGTCAGAATTCCGACTGCACTACAGCTTTTGACTGATGGTGAACCTACTATTAATGGGTCTGCAGAGAAATTAGGAGAGCTAATTACAAATCTGGATGGGAGTTATCCAGGCATTGCCACTAAACTGCTCGATGAGGATGGTAATCTACGGAAGTTTATCAATATCTTTGTTAATGACGAAGATATTCGCTCAAGAGATGGACTTGATACTAAATTAGCTGATGGTGATGAAATTTCAGTCATTCCGGCTATTGCAGGTGGGATTAGGTAAAGAAGAGGCTTAAGATATGGAGTTTACAAAAGAAGAGGTTTATAGATATGCACGCCATATAATATTACCTGAAGTTGGTGGTGTTGGTCAGGAAAAATTATTAAAATCCAAAGTTTTATCTATTGGTGCTGGTGGGTTAGGATCGCCATTACTGGCTTATCTTGCAGCAGCTGGTGTTGGTAAGATCGGAATCGTAGATTTTGATAAGGTTGAGGTATCTAATCTACAGCGACAAATTATACATAATGTCGATAATGTCGGTCAGTATAAGGCAGACTCTGCTAAAGAGTTTATCAACAAGCTCAACCCTGGCGTAGATGTTGAACTTTTTTATGAGAGGTTTAATGCCAAAAATGGGGCTGATATAATATCGGAGTTTGATATTGTAGTTGACGGGACAGATAATTTCCCAGCACGCTATCTTATAAACGATCTAACGGTCTTTCAAAAGAAACCAAATATCCATGGCTCTATCTTCCGGTTTGAAGGACAGGTCACAGTATTTGATAGTAAAACTGGTCCTTGCTATCGTTGTCTCTATCCTGAACCTCCTCCTCCAGGTTCCACACCATCGTGCCATGAAGCAGGTGTGCTAGGGATATTACCTGGCATTATTGGATTACTACAGGCTCAAGAGGTTATTAAAATTATCATTGGTATCGGTCAGCCTCTTATTGGGAGACTTTTACTTTATGATGCATTAGCCACTGAATTTCGTAAGCTTAAGATCCAGAAAGATCCTGACTGCTTGATATGCTCTAGCAACCGGACAATTCATGAGCCTATTGATTACGAAGAGTTTTGCCAAGTAAGGACGTAAGAGAGTTGTGAAGATACTCTTTACATTGCAAAGTAGCTACTTTGATCAAGATAAAATTTCGGTCATTAACCTTACTAAAGCTGCATTAAAAAAGAGACATAATGTCGATATTTTTCTTATGGCTGATGGAGTAACTCATCTTGCCGATGAAAAGTTTCTGGAACTAGCTAAGCTTGGAGCAGTTATTACAGTCTGCGAGCATAACCGTATAATGCTTCAAGCTCCTCTTAATCTTCCAGATGTTAAATATCAAAGTCAATATGAACTGGCTCAACTTGTGGCGACCGCAGATAAAGTTATCGCATTTATTGATAGATGATTTATGGAAAAAAATATCACTATACTACTAGATCAAGCGCCATCTTTAAAGCTGGCTGAAAAGATGAGAATGGGGCTCGGATTAACTCTGGTTGATGAAAATAGAGTAAATATTCTGGTTATTGCTGATGGAATCAGAACTTTTCTAATCAAACCAGGAGAAGATCGAAGCTATGATCCGTTTGATCTAAGTAAACATTTACTTATGTTATCTCAAGTCGAAGTCCCATTTTTTATAGAACAAGAGGCTGCAATCAATGCCAACATAAAAAGCGATTCGAAATCTAATCTAACATTGTTAGATAGTAATCAGATAAGCATCTTTTTAAGTAAGCAGTCTGCAATATTGTAACTTCTATTATGATAGGTGAATTTTAAAGTGGCAAAGCAACTACTAACAACAAAATCAAAATTAACTAAGACATCCCATGTAGCGAAAGAGGATCTAAATGAATCGCTATTTAAAACAATCGGGAACACACCTCTGCTCGAGTTTAGTAAGCTGAATGATCAGTTTGGGCTAAACCCAAATGTGACTATTTTTGCCAAAGCTGAATGGTATAACGCAGGCGGATCTGTTAAATCTAGGGCAGCCCTTAATATGATTCTAGAAGGTGAAAAGAGTGGGCTACTTAAACCTGGTATTACGATATTAGATTCAACCTCTGGTAATACCGGAGTGGCTTATGCACTGATCGGTCTCATTAAAGGCTATCATGTTAAAATCGTGATGCCACAAAATGTCTGTGGTGAGCGTAAACAGTTGATGAGCTCTTCATACCATGCAGAGATAGTCTATTCATCCCCATTTGAAGGGTCAGATGGTGCGATAAAATTATGTGAAGAAATCTATCAACAAAATCCCAAATCGTACTTCTGGCCTGATCAATATAATAACGATGCCAACTGGCGTGCTCATTATAATAGTACGGCCACTGAGATATGGGAGCAGACCGGTCATAAAGTGACACATTTTCTTGCAGGTCTTGGTACTACTGGAACTATTATGGGTGTCTCTCGCGGTTTGAAGGAGCGATTCAATAGTGATATAAAAGCATTTGCCGTTGAACCTGCTGAATCGTTACATGGCATTGAGGGGCTTAAACATATGCCATCCTCTATTGTTCCTAAAATCTACAGACCTGACGAACTAGATGGTAAGATCTCTGTAACAACTGATCAAGCATATAAAATGGTCGGACTCATTTATGAACTTTACAATATTAATATCGGTTCTTCATCAGGTGCTGCGTTAGCAGCGGCTGTGGAGCTTGCCTCAACTTTGGATCAGGATGCTACTATTGTTACCGTGTTGCCTGATTCTTGCGATTGTGAATTTACTTCTGGTGGTTAAATAATTATGGGTAATGGAATCCTATTTTTGACTAAAACCCCAGATGAAGCGGTCATTGATAAGCTTAAGATCTATTTTGATGCATCGGCAAATATTGTACTTGCTCAAAATGGCTCGTATTGGAGAGAAGATGATTTTGAAAGTAAGCTTAAATGTTCGTTAAAAAATAAAAAAATTTATGTCTTAAAAAGTGCCATTGCCAACCGGAAGATCGATTCTAGTTTTGAAAAATTTGATTATGGCAATTTTATCGATCTACTTGAGAAGTCTGGAGCAGTTATTACATATTAGTAGTTTTACTATCTCTTATTAAAGGAGTGTTATGGATATCAAAGCAGATCATACTATAGATATACAAGGTGAAGTCTGTCCTTATACATTTGTAGAGTCAAAGTTAAAGATTGAGTCTATAAACTCAGGCGAAATTCTGAAAATTATCTTAGATCATCAACCTGCTAGTATCAATGTCCCAAAGAGTTTGCAAAATGAGGGTCACGAAATTGTAAAAGGACCTGACCTGATTGGGAATAATTTGTGGGAAATATATGTAAAGAAAAAGTAATATGAAAATCTCTTCTAAAGGTCATTATGCTGTTGAAGCGTTAGTCTGCATGGCATCTAGAGATAAATCTAAACCTCTATCGCTAGCTGAGATATCGAGGATCGAAAATACATCTCTTCATTATTTAGAACAGCTCTTTTTAAAATTGCGAAAAGGTGGGTTAGTAAAATCAGTCCGTGGACCTGGTGGAGGCTATCTTTTGACAAAAGATCCGTCAGAAATATCAATTGGTGATATCTTTATGGCGGTTGATGAATCAATGGAGCTTACAGAATGTAGTACATCTGAAGAGTTATTGACATGTTCTAAATCATATCTATGTAAGACACAACGACTATGGTCTTATCTTTTTAAACAGTTTGAAACTTTACTTTATTCAATAACTATAGAGGATATCTTAACAGGGGATATCTTTGACACTGATATTGTTCGAAAGTAAGTAGTAGTACTTAATTTCTATTGTTTAGGCTATCGTAAGGTCGAATAGAAAATCTTGACCTACTAGTTATTGGTGGTATAATGCAATCCTTTATAATCTATTTCAAGGTTAGTTAACTCTTTTCAATGCTAAAACAGAACTGGGACAATTGTCTTCTTGCTCTCAAAGAGAAGATAAATCCATTTAATTATGAATCGTGGATTGAGCCGATAAAATATGTCTCATCAAAAGATAAAAAGATTGTCTTAGAAGTACCATCTCAATTTTATGTAGAGTGGATCAGAGATCATTATCTAGATTTTATTAAAGCAACATTAGAGGAGCTGATAAAAAGTAAAAATATCGAGGTTGATTTTCTTATAGTTGAGCGTAAACAAAGTAAGAAAGTTTTAGCTAAAGAGGAAGTTTTAAAGCCAAAAGTAGCTGTTAAAGCAAAAGATCCTACTTTTGTAAATGAGCGTTATAAATTTGATAATTTTGTTGTTGGTAAGTCGAATGAGTTCTGTTTTGCATCTGCAAAGGCTGTCGCATCAAAACTTGGGAGTAGATACAATCCACTTTTTATTTATGGTGGTGTAGGGCTTGGTAAAACACATCTGCTCCATGCTATCGGAAATGCAATAATCGAAAAAAACAGTGAATTAGGAGTTCTCTATGTCTCAAGTGAAAAGTTTGTTAATGATCTAATTACTTCGTTGCAGCGTGGCAAGATGAATTCATTTCGGAATAAATATAGGAGTATAGATCTACTACTTGTTGATGATATACAATTTATATCAGGCAAAGAGCGGACTCAAGAGGAGTTTTTCCATACATTTAATACCCTGTTTGATTTCAAAAAACAGATAGTACTCTCATCAGATAAATTTCCAAAAGATATAAATAATTTAGAGGAGAGATTGCGGTCAAGATTTGCATGGGGATTAATATCTGATATACAGCCACCTGAATTAGAGATAAAAATTGCAATAGTAAAAAATATAATAAAAAAAGAAGGATTTAAAATCGACGATGAAGTTTCACAATTTCTTGCTAACAAGGTAAGATCAAATATAAGAGAGTTAGAAGGTATATTAGCGAGAGTTATGGCATTTGCATCTCTTACTGGTCGAAGTATAGATATAGAGATGGCAAAGGAAACTCTAAAAGGTGTTTATGACGATACCCATCGATCAATATCAATAGAACAGATTCAAAAGGTAGTTGCTAACTATTTTAAAGTAAAGGTCTCAGATTTAAAGTCTAAACAGAGAACTAAAATGATTACTACTCCTCGTCATATAGCATTTTTTCTTGCACGAGAATATACAGGATTTTCATTACCAGAAATAGGTAAAATGTTTGGTAATAGAGACCATACAACAGTTATTCATGCAATAACTAAAATAAAGAATAATATTGAAGTTAATACCGAGCTTTATAATCATATAAGTAAGATTAAATTAGAATTAGGTATTTAAACTGTGGATAAACATCTTTAAAACTTTGCTAAACTGTGGATAAATAAGCAATTCTAATTAATAGTCCGCTCATTTTATAATAACTTAATATATCCTTTATAAAGTAAACTACTGTTTTAGAATGTAAAATATGACTTATCAACAGATATTTCATAACTACTGTTACTATTATTTATATATATAAATAGAACTTAATAAGACTTAACTACATAGTTTATAATTTCTTAAAAGCAGCCTTATCGTAAGTTTAGACTCATTCTAAATAATTCATTTTTAAATAAAAAGTGTAGAAAAGAGTTGCAATTCAAATAAGCTAATAATAAAATTCTATACATCGTAAAACTTTCTGGAGAGAGATAATGTGTAGAGGCTATTTAAAAATCTTTTTTTTACTAATAATATCAACTGTCATATTATTTTCTGAAGGAAGGGCTGAAACTGTAGAGAAGCTTCAGGGTAAATGTATGACCTGCCATAAGCGAGAGACCCCAGGTCTTTATAATCAATGGGCAACATCAGAACATGGATCAAAAAATGTAACCTGTTATTCTTGTCATCAGGCAGGAGCAACAGATGTAGATGCGTTCAAACATGAAGGTTTAACGATAGCAACATTAGTAACTCCAAAAGATTGTGGTCGTTGTCATGAGAGGCAAGAGGAAGAGGTACAAAAGTCTCACCATGCAAAAGCAGGTCGGATCTTAGACTCATTAGATAACTATTTAGCAGGTGTAGTAGGCGGCTCACCCGCAGTTATAGCAGGGTGTGAAATGTGTCATGGAAGTGTTGTTAAGATCGATAATAAGAGCCCAAATAAATTATCAAAGAAATCGTGGCCTAATACTGGGATTGGTAGAGTTAATCCTGACGGGTCTGAAGGATCATGTTCAGCATGTCATAGTAGGCATGCATTTTCTCTAGAGCAATCCCGTGAGCCAGAAAACTGCGGTAAATGTCACTTAGGTCCAGATCACCCTCAAAAAGAGATTTACGAAGAGAGTAAACATGGAATTGCATATAGGTATGCACATGCAGCAGGTAAAATGAATATGGATCGAAAGAAATGGATAGTAGGCGAAGATTATTTTAATGCGCCAACCTGTGCTACATGTCATTTAAGTGCAACCTCTACAATGCAATCAACGCATGACGTAGGAGACAGACTATCATGGAATCTAAGACCCCCTGTAAGCAAGCCAAAGAAAAATTCAAAAGCGAAGCGAGCAAAAATGATATCAGTCTGCAAAAACTGCCATGGTCAACGATTTATAGAAGGTTTTTATAGTCAATATGATGGTGTAGTAAATCTCTATGACCAAAAATTTGGTATTCCGGCAAAAGAGATTATGGCCATTTTAAAGAAGAACAAATCATTTAAGAATCAAAATAAATTTACAAATGATGTTGAATGGCTCTATTGGGAAATCTGGCATCATGAAGGTAGACGAGCGAGAATGGGAGCTGCTATGGGAGGACCTGACTATACTTGGTGGCATGGGATTTATGATGTAGCCAAACATTTTTATGTAAAGTTTATCCCAGGAGTAGAGAAACTAAAAGACAAAGAAGCTAATGCCTATATAGAGAAATTACTGAAGACTGATTGGCATAAATGGTATAGAAATGCTAGCACAAAGGAGATTATGGCTGAGTTAAAATCAGGTAAAATGGAAAAGAGCTATTCCTCACTTTTCACACCTCCTTGGGAACGGGTCAAAAAGGTAAAAAAGTAAACTTACTTACTGAAATAGAGATATAGGGGCTTACGATGTTAAAGTATATTGTGTTGAGAGGAGTTGTTAATCTAGCAGTATGGCTTACTAATAACTGGCTTCGGACTATAGGTGCAATATTAACAGTAGGCTCTATAGTAATACTATCTATTTTCTTATTACTTTATTTCTTGAGTTCTAAATCGATAAATCCCTATTTTGGTGCGATCGGATTTTTGGTGCTCCCTTTTGGAGTTATAGTAGGATTAGGATTGATAGCTGTTAGCCACTTTCTCTATAAGGATAAAGAAGCAAAGGATTCTATTATATTAGATGAACCATCTGATATAGTAGAGTATAAGACAGTTTCAATCCTTATAGCAGGGACATTGATCTTTGTAGCTGTTGCATTTATAGGTGGGATAGAGGCGATGAATTTTGCCGATTCGACCAAGTTTTGTGGAGAGACCTGTCATAGTGTAATGGAACCTCAAGCGGTTGCGCATAACCTTGGACCTCACTCTACTGTTCCATGTGTTGATTGTCATGTAGGAGAAGGTGTCGCAGGGATGGTAGAAGCAAAGAGTAGAGGGATGCTACAGGTAGTATCGATTTTATTTAAGCACTATGATAGACCGATATTAACCTCGACTACAGATATCCCTTCAACTAGTGAAACATGTCTAAACTGTCATAAGCTGGAAAAAGATATGTATAAGAAGATGAATGTTTATACTAGCTTTGGCAATGATAAAGAGAGTTCAAAAAAGATATCTGCTGTCTTACTTGATATAGGAGGTAGTAGCGATCAAGGACCTCACTTTCATGTAGCTGACAACTTAGAGATTAGATACTACGCCGATGATAAAAGTGGTAATAAGATTAGTTGGGTGGAGGCACGAGTAGATGGTAATTTAAAGAGATGGGAACTAGAAGGTAGTAATGGTTCATCTGATAATAAAGGATCGATCAGAAGTTTTAACTGCATTGATTGTCACAACAGAACAGGACATCCATTTAAGAAGTCAGGTAGTTTAGCAGATAAATTTTTAGTTGAAGGGTTGTTTAGTGAAGAGCTCCCATATGCGAAACCGAAGCTAGTCTCAATCATAGAAAATGCAGCAATTATTGATAGAGATGATAGGGAAAGCTATATTTCTAATAAATTGCAAGTAGAGTGGCCAACAGCCAATATTGATCTTGAAGAGAGTAGCAAGCTGATTGAACAAGAGGTTAGTGCTAACTATTATAAGGATATGAATATAACTTGGTCGACCTATAAAGATAATCTAGGTCATGATGCTCAAGGTGAAGGCTGCTATCGTTGCCATAATCAACGGATGAAAGATAAAGATGGTAATAATATCACTCAAAGTTGTGACTCATGCCATGCTATGATAGCAGACAATATTCCAGCCAAGAAGTGGAACAAAATTTTAGAGAGCAATCTCAATACTACTTATAAATAGCTATCTGTTTGTAAGTAGTATTCCTACAGAGTGACAATCTTAAAATTGTCAACAGATTGAGTTAAAAGCTCCCGAATTTTCAATTTAGTAGTTCCAATAGCAGAATCGAGATTTATCTTCAATTATAAGTGGGAATAAGATAGAATACTATATTTTAGAATAAAGTGGGTGATAGTAGTGGATAACAACAATGATAATATAGAAGAGAATGATTATACTGCAGACTCAATAAAGATCTTAGAAGGTCTAGATGCAGTTCGGAAACGTCCTGCGATGTATATAGGTGATACTGCGCTCAAAGGTCTGCACCATCTAGTCTTTGAAGTGATAGACAACTCAATTGACGAAGCGATGGCAGGCTATTGTGACAGTATCGAGCTAACATTACATAAAGACCACTCGGTCACAGTATCTGATAATGGTCGTGGCATCCCAGTAAGCCTTCATAAGGAGGGGCAAGTATCAGCTGCCCAGGTAGTCTTAACGACCCTCCATGCAGGAGGCAAGTTTGAAAACAATGCGTATAAAGTATCAGGTGGTCTGCATGGGGTAGGTGTTTCGGTTGTAAATGCATTGAGTGCCAAATTTGATATAGAGATTAGAAGAGATGGTTTTGTCTGGTCTCAATCATATGAGTTAGGAGAGCCAGTAGCCCCCTTAAAGAAGATATCAGAGACAACAGCTTCAGGGACCAAGATCCATTTCAAGCCAGATAGTACAACTTTCCAACATTCTGAATTTAATTTTGACTATCTAGCTGAGCGGATCCGCGAATTATCATATCTGAACCGTGGAGTGAGGATATTGATGCTAGATGAAATTAGTGGCAAGTCACACAACTTTTATTACGAAGGAGGGATAGTCTCTTTTATAGAATATATAAATCGTAACAAGAAAACCCTTTTTACCCCTCCATTATATATTTCGCAAGAGGGAGATCAACTCTCAATGGAGACTGCGATTTTATATAACGATAGTTTCAAAGAAGATATATTCTCATTTGCCAATAATATTCATACTAAAGAAGGGGGAACCCACCTAGCAGGTTTTAAAGCGGCGTTAACAAGGTCGATAAATAGTTATGCAAAGAAGGTTAACCTTTTAAAAGATAACCAACAACTTTCAAGTGAAGATTGCCGTGAAGGATTAACTGCCGTTCTTTCGGTTAAACTTGCAAACCCTCAATTTGAAGGGCAGACTAAAAGCAAGCTTGGTAATTCAGAGGTCCAAGGTTTTGTTCAACAGAGCGTTAACCAAGCACTCTCAGAATGGCTAGAAGAACATCCGAAAGAGGCGAAAGCGATAGGACAAAAGGCGATAATAGCTTCGCAAGCAAGGGAAGCAGCAAAGCGGGCGCGAGATTTAACTAGGCGCAAAAGTGCGCTAGAAACTTCGACATTGCCAGGCAAACTAGCAGATTGCCAAGAGCGCGACCCAGCAAAATCGGAACTATTTATTGTAGAGGGTGATTCTGCAGGAGGCTCTGCAAAGCAAGGGAGAGATCGTAGATTTCAGGCGATACTACCTCTGCGTGGAAAAATATTAAATGTGGAGAAAGCAAGGTTAGATAAGATGTTAGCTAACCAAGAGATTACAACATTGCTTACAGCATTAGGTGCAGGATCAGGAGCATCAGATTTTGATATTGAAAAACTGCGCTATCATAAGATCATTATCATGACTGATGCTGATGTTGATGGCTCCCATATTAGAATATTACTTTTAACCCTTTTCTATCGACAGATGGAAGAGTTAATCCGCCATGGATTTTTATATATCGCACAACCGCCACTCTATAAAGTATCGCGTAATAGGAAATCGCAATTTATCTCTAATGACACAGAGCTTAATCAATACCTGATAGAAGAAGGGTTACGGGGAATTACTGTCGAGATTATTAAAGATCAGGATAGTCTAAAAGTTGAGGGGCAAGAATTAGCAAATTTAATCGAGGCGATGATTGAGTATCTGGCATTAAAGGAAGGGTTAGCCAGCAAATATTTTCAAACCGAGGTTATAGATCGACTACTAACTGCTGGTGCCAGAGAAAAAGAGTTTTTCATAAACCGTTCAAATCTTGAGCAGTTGGTAACCGATTTAAAAGAGGATGGAATCAACAGTGAGATCATTGAAGAGTTAGAACATGGTGGATTTGCTATTAGCTGGTATAACACCGATTTAGGTAGAACTGTTAAGATTGACTGGGATATAACAGTAGATGTTGAGTATCAAAAGCTCCATGCGATTCAAACGAAAATTAGTCGATATGTAACTGATTGCTATAAGCTCTATAATGGATCGGCTAAACCAAAAGAGGTTAACTCAATCTTTCTACTAGTAGAGATGTTAAAAGATATCTCAAGAGAAGGGGTAGTCATTCAACGATACAAGGGTCTAGGCGAAATGAATCCGACTCCATTGTGGGAGACAACTATGGATCCAGCTAATCGTAAGTTATTACAGGTCAGGATTGATGACGCCATCGAATCTGATCGACTATTTACTCTACTGATGGGAGAGGAGGTTGAACCCCGTCGTCAATTCATCCAGCAACATGCGTTAGATGTAAGGAACCTAGATATCTAACTATTGATATGATTACTAGTGATAAAAGTGATCTACTGTTTGATAGGAAAGCTAGTTTTTGCATAAAATTTCTTTATCAAACAATCTTATTAATATTACTCTCTACGACTGTTTTTCAAACTACAGGTAATGCGACAGTAATAGCGCTTGATCCAGGACATGGAGGCTCTGATCTAGGGGTAACAGATAGTGCTGGTTTTTTAGAAAAAAATATTACATTAAAGGTTGCAAACCTAATCGTTAGCAAACTTCGGCAAGAAGACAATTTAAGGTTTATTATAGTTCGCAATATAGAAGAAGAGAGTTCGGTTTTAGATAGAATAACACGAGCAAACAGATCGAAAGTAGATATTTATATAGCCCTACATCTAGCAGCTGCCAAACAGCGATTGAATAGACCATTAACAATTTTCATAGATAAACCAGTAGCTACAAAGCTAGACCGGGATGATCTATTTGCTTATCAAAATCGGAAGCATAGTGAAAGCTCAAGGCTACTTGCAACGACTGTTCAAGAAGAGCTCTCACAATTTTATGGTATAAATGATAAAATAGTGGTCAGGAAGTCAAACCGATTATTTCTAGGAGAGATTAACTCGGCAGCGATTATAGTTGAGATGATAGATTTTGCAGATAGTGGGGCAACGACAATAGTTAGTGATAAAGAAAAATTAGATCAGTTAGCGCAACACTTTTATAATGCGATACAGAAAGTTAGCCTAGTTTTAAATAATAAGAGCCAAGATAATTCCTGATGCTATTTACAACGAAGAGAATTATTATCTCATTAGTCGTATCAAACCTGATACTTTTATCACTGATTGGATATTATCTCTTAAGCTCACCTTTCCCTACTGCGCTGATAAAGGATAATGCTTCAGATATCGGTAGCTTTAAGGGTCGATATGCTAATTTTAGTCTTTTTGTAATTGATGCAAACCATGAGAAGTTAGTTGAGCGACAAGTAGAATTAAAGAAAGAGGATAGTGACAATTTGAATATCAAAACTGTAGTAGCAACTCTGACCAATGATATAAATAGTGGAGAGATTCTCAATAAGCCGATTGAGCTAAAAGATGTTTTTATTTATAATCAGACTGCAATAATAAATATAGACTCAAGATTTAGAAAAGATTTTAATGGGGGAATAGTTGAGGAAGAGCTTTTGTTAGAATCATTATTTAGAACTATCCAGGCAAACTCCGAGTCGATTGATAAACTTAAAATATTAATTGATGATGAAGAGAGCGAACTATTTATAAGCCATCTTGATATAAGTAATGAGCTAGTTAATTGAGCCAGTCAACTGATTCTCGCCCGATTGGGATATTTGACTCAGGGTTAGGAGGGCTAACACTTTTAACTGCGATCCATAATATCATTGAGCAAGAGAATATAATCTATCTAGCCGACACTGCTAGGTTACCTTATGGTATCAAATCAGAAGCGACTGTAACAGACTATTCGATAAGCAATGTGGAGTTGCTCTTAAAGGAGAATGTCAAATGTATTGTGGTAGCTTGCAATACAGCATCAGCATATGCATTAGACCATCTGAAAAAGCGATTTACTATTCCAATAATAGGTGTGATCGACAGCGGAGTTGCAAGAGCAGTTAAGGTTAGCGATGGCTCAATCGGTGTAATAGGTACAGAGTCAACAATCCGTTCAAACATCTATGAGCGGCTAATCAAAGATGCAGATAGTAAGATTAAGGTCTATAGTAAAGCTTGTCCTCTCTTTGTCCCATTAGTAGAAGAAGGATGGGTAGATAACGAAATCACTAGGCTAATCGCTAAAAAATATCTAACAGATTTCCAAGGTAAAGTTGATACAATAATTTTAGGTTGCACACACTATCCACATTTGAGAGGTACGATCGGGAAATTGCTAGGTAGCAATATAACGCTGGTCGACTCTGCCAATGAGACAGCCAAGCTCTTAAAAGAGCAACTGATAGCAAAATCTCTACTTTCAAATAGTAGCGAGGAGGGTCAAATTATAATTAATGTAACAGATTCGCCAGAGCGGACACTGAAGGTAGCAAAACGGTTTACGCAAGATAAAATTAAGATTGATAGTTTAAAGCTAGTCAATATTTAAAATAGTATAAGTTTGTAACTGATTGATAATAAAAGGGATAAGAGAAATAGAATATGAGGATAGATAGGAAAGCTGATCAACTGCGACCGCACACAGTCAAGCTAAATAGTAACTGTCATGCAGCAGGCTCTGCATTGATAACATTAGGATCGACAGTAGTACTCTGTACAGCGACAGTAGAAGATCGAGTCCCCCCTTTTTTAATAGATAGTGGGAAAGGTTGGTTGACAGCCGAATATGCAATGTTACCAACTGCAACCAACAGACGGACAATTCGCGAACGGCGTGGTGCATCAGGGCGGACAATGGAGATTCAACGTCTAATAGGTCGGAGCTTACGTTCGGTTGTAGATCTAAAGCTTCTAAGCAAACGGACTATAATTATAGATTGCGATGTATTGCAGGCAGATGGAGGTACGAGATGTGCAGCGATCACAGGCGGCTATATAGCATTACGAGAGGCAGTCAATTCGTTACTAGATCAAAATCGGATCAGTGAAGATCCAATCAAAGGTAAGGTAGCAGCGGTTTCTGTCGGGCTATTAGGAGGGGAAGTACTACTAGATTTAGATTATAATGAAGATTCTAAAGCAGAGGTTGATATGAATATCGTTATGACTGATGCTGACAAATTTGTAGAGATCCAAGGAACAGCAGAGTCAGAGCCATTTGATAATAGCAATCTAGAGGCGATGTTAAAATTAGCAAAATCTGGCATTAGATCTCTATACAAAATTCAAGGCGAAGAGGGGTAGCCGTAAGAAAAAGTTGACAGCTAGCTATTCAATAGATTAAAATATCTTTTTTTCAAGATGTAGATTTTGTTGGAAAGGTCATAAGGTGAAGCGAACATATCAGCCAAGCAATATACGAAGAAAGCGCCGGCATGGGTTTATAGCAAGGCAAAGAACTAAAGGTGGTCGGCGAGTTTTAAAAGCAAGACGAGACAAGGGGCGACGACGGTTAACAGTTTAAAATCAGCGAGCCTCAAGTTCAGGAAACAAGATACGATTAATCTCAAAGCTGATATTAACCGTATTTATCAATCAGGAAACCGCTTTAGAAGAGAAGCGATTGAATTTATAGCCTGTTTTAATAAGTTAGAGAGTAGCCGTTTAGTGGTACGAGTTCCTAAAAAAGTAGGGAATGCTCCATACAGAAATAGAGTAAAACGGGTTATTAGAGAGATTTTTAGATTGAACAGATTTAAATTAGATCAAAGTCTAGATATTCTAATTACTATGAAGCCATCTCTGGAGCGGAAGATAATAAAGTTTGATGAAGTAAGTGAGCTATTTAATCTATTTATAGCTAGAATGAATAGGTTGGCGAGATAATTTGATATGAGTCGCACCCTAGCAGCTATTATGATATTTTTGATTGCTCAGTACCAACGGTATATATCACCACTCACATTACCATCTTGCCGTTTTTATCCAACCTGTTCTAATTACACAGTAGAATCAATAACGAAGTTTGGACCTATGAGAGGGAGTTTAAAAAGTTTGGGACGATTAATGAAATGTAACCCATTATTCAAAGGTGGAGTAGATTTACCATAATGGATGAGCAAAAGAATCTATTTACAGCTCTATTTTTAATGATAGGGCTATTTCTAATGTTTCAAGTTTATCAGCTGATCAGTTCGCCAGCTAATAATCAGGTTAAGTCAGAAGAGGTGGCGACTAACGAGCAGAGCGAGTCTGATAAGGTAGATAACAGAAGTGAGAATCCAACTCCTACAGTATCAGATAGCAGACTCCCTTCGTTAGATCTTCTAGAAAATCGTGACGAACTAGGGGATGATCAGCCGACTTCTTCTCTTGTACGAGGAGAGAAAAGATCGATTTTGATCGAAACAGATTTAGCAGTAGTTACACTTAATACTGAAGGTGGAGTAATTTCATCATATAAGCTTAAGAACTATAATGAGATTGATGGGGGGATGGTTGATCTTATCTATCATCAAAGTGCAGATAGTAAAGTAAAGATTATTCCAAGTCCATCAGTCAAGTTTGAATCATCATCATTTTCAGACAAATTAAATCATCTAAATTTTGAAGTTGTAACTGATCGCCAAACTGGGGAGCAGCGCGATCTACTAATGAGAGTGGTAGACCAACAATCTGGGATAAAGGTTGAGAAGCTATATACTTTTTATAATGACAAGTATCATTTTGATTTAGAATTACGGGTAATCTCCAATCAGAAGTGGGGAAAGTTTGACTATAGCCTACTCTGGTTTGGATTAGGAGACGAGCAATCAAGCTTACAGGCTATCTATTCATACCAAGGACCGATTGTTTATAATAACAATATCAAGGCAGCCGATTCGCCAGATGAGGATCAACCGACCTATAATTACGAAGGTGATATCAAATGGGGAGCATTGGTAAACAGATATTATGCAAACTTTATTACCGATTTAGGTGATAATATTGATAGCAAGATAGCGACTCATTATGAAGGTGATGACCTTTATTCAGTAGAGCGTAAGGGACTAGAGACCGGGCAAGGATATAGTTTTAGAATATTTTTAGGACCAAAGGTGCATAAGGTTTTAAAAGAGTATGATCCGACTGTAATGTTATTAATAAATTATGGTTGGTTTGATTTTATAGCTCGTCCTATTTATTGGCTCCTAAATTGGTTTAACAATATTTTTGATAACTGGGGCTGGTCGATAATTGCCCTTACAGTTTTGACGAAAATTCTTTTTTTCCCATTGACCCAGAAAAGCTTTAGATCAATGAAAGCATTGCAGAAATTGCAACCTCATCTAAAGCGGATTCAGACGATGTATAAAGGGGATAAAGAGCGTCTTAACGAAGCGTTAATGGGATTATATAAGGAACATAAGGTTAACCCACTATCTGGTTGTATGCCGATGTTGCTACAGATACCAATATTTTTTGCACTGTATAAGGTGTTGTTAGAGTCGATAGAATTAAAAGGAGCCCCTTGGATATTATGGATTGTAGATCTCTCACAAAAAGATCCATATTACATTACTCCGCTCTTGATGGGAGCCTCAATGTTTGTTCAACAGCTATTAACACCAAGCACCGGCGACCCGACCCAACGAAAAATTATGATGATACTACCGGTAGTATTTACATTTTTATTTTTGTCATTCCCATCTGGTTTAGTCATTTATTGGTTGGTTAACAATCTCATTACAATAGCGCAGCAGGGGATCATAAATAGAGAGGCCACTAATGAGCTGGCAAAAGAAACATAATAGAGAGGATTGTACAATATGAGTGAGATAGTAGAGGCCGAAGGTAGAAGCAAGGAAGAGGCAGTAAAGAAGCTATTAGAGTTGTTGGCGGTTGAAAGTTTAGAGCAAGTTACGATTACAGATGAGAAGATAACAAGAAAGTTTCTTGGAGTTGGTGGCAAAATCTGGAAACTCCAGGGTAAGCTTAACTTAGATGCCGATGACGGTGACTTTCAAGAGATTAATTTTGAGAAAGAAGATATAGCAGAGGCTGTAGAAACTACGAGCGTTGATGAGAGTGAAGGCGGGGATGATAACGAGGTAATTCTAGTTGAAGCAGAAGGTGATGATCTGCCAGATCGTCAAGAAAGAGTTCTATTGACGACATTAGAGGCAACTTACCAGCCAGAGCCTGCTAATAAGGGTAAGAACCGGATAAAGATTCCATTCAAAGGGCGAGGATATAAAAAGAGGCTCTATCAACCAGATCCAAGTGACGATTCAGATAGAGAGATAGATTCAGAAGATCTATATTCTGAATATGAGAATGAAAATTTGAGTGAAAGCTCTGCAACTTTTTCAAATAGAGGGAACAACTCTGATAATCAAGTAGCTAGAGATGATTCGTTAGAGCATGATCCTGCAGTATATAGTGACGATGAAGAGTCGCCTGTTAGTGATGAAATAAGAGTTAAGGCTGTAGCGTTTCTTGAGACAATTTTAAAAGGGATGGATGCAGATGCCAAGATTGATGGATTCTGCCTGACCGATAAACTTCTTATAGATGTAAGTAGCCAGAATCAGATAACTGGACTGCTAATAGGGAAGCGGGGGGTGACATTAAATGCGCTAGAGTCTCTGATTGACATTATGATTAACAAGACGGAAAGTAATCGAATTCGTGTAACAGTTGATATTAACCGTTATAGAGAGCGTTGTCTGGAGAAGATAAAAACGATTGCAAGAGATGGAGCATACGATGTTGTTCGCCGGGGTCAGCCAGTATCGCTTCCTCCTATGAACGGAGCCGAACGTCGAGTGGTTCATATGATGTTGGCCGACAGTAAAGAGGTAGTGACTTTCTCAGAAGGAGAAGGGAGAAGGCGTCGAATTGTTATTGCACCTGCAGGATCGGAAGATAGAAAATCAGGCAATAAGAGGAAACATAAATATTATAAGTAGGACTGCTTAACGGCAGTCGACCAAGTTAGTTAAAGTAGATTCGACGGCATCTGCTAAATTATTTAATAATATTGATAAGCGATAAAAGCTAATAGGCTCTAGGCGTTTATCATTTATTAAAGTTGTTTAGCATTTGAACTGCAAGCTCAATGGAAGTTTAGTAACAGCAATTTTCAATAAATTCTATCTAAAAAAACATGAGTGTACTAACAGAAGATGGCGATACGATAGCTGCCATTTCAACAGCTGCAGGTGAAGGTGGAATAGCGATAATCAGGATTTCAGGCGATCTATCACTCTCGATAGGGAGTTCTATTTTTCGGACAGCGACCGATAAAAAAGTCAAGAGTTTCACCCCAAGGTTAGTTAATTATGGATATATTGTTCGGCCAACTGGAGAAAAAATAGACGAGGTTCTGCTAACATATATGCAAGGTCCAAAGAGCTATACTTGTGAAGATATTATTGAAATTTCTTCTCATGGAGGGATGATTGCAGCGAGGGCGATATTAAAATTAGTAACGACTGAATTCGATTGTCGGCTAGCGAGAGGTGGTGAGTTTTCTAAGAGAGCATTTATTAATGGGCGGATCGATTTAGTTCAGGCTGAAGCGATTATAGATATAATCAAGAGTCGCTCAGATAGAGGATGGTCAACCGCATTTTCACACCTTACAGGCTCACTCTCAAAGGCAATAGCGATAGCGCAAGGGGAGCTAATAGATATTATAGCAAGGTTAGAGGTTTCATTAGATTTCCCAGACGAAGTCATTGATATTATTGATGATAAGTCATTATTATGCAAATTGATAAGCTTGAGAGATTCTCTAGATGCCCTTAAGGCAACAGAGGTAGAAGGAAAATTATATCGAGATGGGTGCAGCGCTATATTAATTGGTCGCCCAAATAGTGGAAAGTCATCACTATTGAACCGGTTGCTAGGAGAAGATCGTGCAATTGTAACTGATGTTGCAGGGACGACTAGAGATATTATTGAAGAATCTTTTCAAATAGCAGGGATCGAGATAAAGATAATAGATAGTGCTGGCATTAGTAGCACAACTGATTCAATTGAGCGCGAGGGGATTAATCGTTCGCTCAAATTTGCTTCGATCGCCAATCTTTTATTAGTAGTATTTGATAGTTCAGAGCGGTTAAGTAGTGAAGATCTTCTAGTTATTGAGGAGGTAAGCCGTTTAGCGAGTAAAAAAATTCTGGTTATGAACAAATCTGATCTCCCGCAACTATTGAGCAGATCTGATTTAAGAGATAGAGGGCTTTCAGATCCGATAGTGAAGGTATCTGCTAAAACCTCTGATCGGTTAGAGGAGCTAAAGGAGCTAATAAGAGCGACTATTGAATCATCTTCTACTGTAGCTGATAATCTGCCAGTCATTACGAGGGATCGCCATTTTAATCTGATTAATGAGACTTTAAATTCGATCAGGTTAGCTATTGAGACAGTAGAGAAAGGGTTATCGCGCGAGTTTGTAGTTGCAGATTTGGAGTCAGCCAGATATTCGATTGAGGAGTTGACAGGTAAAAACATAACTGAAGAGGCGCTAGATCTAATATTTAGCGAGTACTGCATAGGGAAATGATAGAAGAAGGTAGCAGAGTAAAGAGCAATCAGAATAGTAGCAGAAAATATAACAGAATAAAGAAGCGGTAAGGCAAGCATAGAAATGGGAGAAGAGGATAGAATTATTGTAGTTGGAGGAGGGCATGCTGGAGTTGAGGCAGCATTAGCTTCCGCTAGAATCGGCGTGAAGGTACTCTTGATTACAATGAATGTTGACCAGATCGGAGCAATGAGCTGCAATCCTGCGATAGGTGGAGTTGCCAAGGGTCATCTTGTAAGAGAGATTGACGCATTAGGTGGCGAGATGGGGAGGTTAATTGATCGAGCTGGAATACAGTTTCGAACACTCAATCGATCAAAAGGTCCTGCGGTTCAAGCATTCAGGGCTCAGGCTGATCGGGTCATATATCAAAAAATGACTCAAGCAGTAGTAGAGAGTGAGCCTAACATCTCAATCGTTGAAGGAATGGTAGATAGAGTTCTGTTAAAAGGTGAGACGGTCAGCGGGGTTACTCTCTCAACTGGTGAAAAGTTTTTATCCAAGGGAGTGGTTTTGTCAGCTGGGACATTTCTAAACGGTCTAATCCATATCGGAAAGAGTAAAATCAGAGGTGGCCGTTACTCTGCAGATTCAGCAAGATCGATTAGCAAATTTTTATCTGAAATAGGATTTGATATTGGACGTCTTAAAACCGGCACATCAGCTAGAATCGATATCAATAGTGTCGACTTCAGTAAAACGGTTGAGCAACAAGGAGACGAACCGGTTCCAAAATTTTCTTTCTATGGTGATCATCAGGGAGCAAACCAGATATCCTGTTTTATAACCGAGACGACAGAGGCAACTAACCGTCTGATTGAAGCAAATTTTGATAAATCACCTCTCTTCTCAGGCGAAATTGATGGTGTTGGACCGAGATATTGCCCATCAATTGAGGATAAAGTCAAAAAGTTTCCTGACAAGCTATCGCATCAGATATTTTTAGAGCCAGAAGGGGTAGATAGCAACGAGCTCTATTTGAACGGTCTTTCGACTTCACTCCCAATTGAGATTCAGGAGCAGTTTCTTCATACAGTAATAGGTTTAGAGGGTGCTAAAATTTTAAAACCAGGCTATGCAGTTGAATACGATTTTTTTCAGCCGACACAACTATTTCCAACATTAGAGACTAAACTTATCAAAAATCTCTTTTTTGCAGGACAGATAAATGGGACTTCAGGTTACGAAGAGGCGGCAGCTCAAGGTCTGCTAGCAGGTATTAATGGAGCGTTGACTCTACTAGGTAAGGAGAAGATAAGTTTCGGCCGAGAATCGAGCTATTTAGGGGTCCTTGTAGATGACTTAGTAACAAAAGGGACTAACGAACCTTATAGGATGTTTACCTCTAGAGCAGAATTCAGACTTCTATTAAGACAGGATAATGCAGATCTTAGACTTTCTGATGTCGGCTACAAAGTAGGACTATTAAGCGAGTCTGATTATAATAAGTTTTCAGAGAAGCGAGAGAATATTGAGAAAGAGCTAGACCGTTTAGAGAGAATTCGACTTCACCGCTCAGATGGAGAGGCGCTCTCACTCAATATCCCAGCAGACGGTATCACGATTAAAGAGCTATTAAAGCGGCCGAAGCTCAAGTTAGAAGATATAGCTAGCTATACAAGAGGAGAATTAACTGACGATGAGTTAGAGCAGGTAGAGATTTCATCTAAGTATGAAGGGTATATTCGAAGGCAAGAGCGTCTCCTTAAAAAGAGCGAAAAGAGTGGCAAAGTCGAGATTCCCTCCAATTTCGACTACAAAGAGATAGAAGGGCTATCGACAGAGGTAAAAGAGAAGCTAGAATTAATTCGACCGTTAACGATAGGTCAAGCATCGAGGATTTCTGGGATAACTCCTGCGGCGATCGGGATAATCTATCTACATATAAGCAAATTATTAAGAAGCAGACCACGAGGAGTGTAGCTAAAACTCTATTTTGAGATTCAATCTTTGCTTAAGCAATGTTTCACGTGAAACATTGTAATATTTGAGATGAAATCTTGGGTTAGAAAATGTTTCACGTGAAACATTGCAAGAAAAGTTAGCTAATAAACGATAAAAAGCTGTTAGAATTATGAAATTCTAAGGATAAAAGTAGATGAAAAAAATTATAGCGGTTGCAAACCAGAAAGGTGGGGTTGGGAAAACCACGACAGCAGTGAACTTAGCTGCCGCATTAGCAATTGCTGACAAAGAGGTTTTAATCATCGACTTTGATCCACAAGGGAACGGCTCTACAGGGTTGGGATTAGGGAAAGGTAATCAGAAGAAAAATATCTATAATGCACTAACTGAAGGGGTATTAAATGATTCTATGATTTCTGATACATCGATTGATAAACTTAAAGCGATTAGTTCTACTGTAGATCTTTATGGAGCGGAGGTTGAATTATTAACAATCGATAATCGAGAATGGAAATTAAAAGAGTTGATTGGCACTCTTAATGGGAGATTCGACTATATCCTCATTGATTGCCCTCCATCGTTAGGAATGTTGACAATAAATGCGTTAACTGCAGCTGAATCGGTAATTATCCCGATGCAGACTGAGTTTTATGCTTTAGAAGGTTTAAGTCAACTGCTTGATACAATTGAGCGAGTTAGAGAGCAGTTTAATTCAGGATTAACATTAGAGGGGATACTCCTTACAATGGTCGATAGTAGGACTGCACTCTCAAGGCAGGTAATAGACGATGTTAGGAGCCATTATAATAAAGAGGTTTTTGACTCAATTATACCAAGAAATATAAGAGTTCCAGAGGCTCAATCATTTGGGAAACCATTGATTTTATATGATATAAAGTCAAAAGGTTCTGATGCATATATAAATCTTGCTTATGAATTAATAGCAAAAAGTAGTCCGAATTAAAGAGGATAGATTATGAGTTCAAGAAAAGCGCTCGGTCGAGGATTGGATGCGTTGATTCCAAATTATAGTAGTAGTTCAGGTAAGAGTTTGGGAGATAAGCTTGAGATTCGATTGTTAAATGTCAGCCATATTCAGAGTTCCAGATATCAGCCACGCAAACTATTTAATGATGAAAAGCTAATAGAGTTAGGAGAGTCAATTAAGAAAGATGGCTTCATTCAACCTATTGTTGTAAGTAGGCGAGGGAGTCAATTCGAACTGATAGCAGGTGAGAGACGTTGGCGTGCATCAAAGTTAATTGGCTTAAAAGAGATTCCAGCAATAGTCCGGACTGTAAAAGAGTCAAAGCGGTTGGAGCTAGCATTGATTGAGAACATTCAGCGTGAAGACCTGAATCCAATTGAGATTGCAAACAGCTACCGTCGATTAATGTTAGAGTTTGATATAACGCAAGAGGGGTTATCAGAAAAGATTAATAAGAGTAGATCATCGATCGCAAATAGTTTACGACTCTTAAAACTTCCAGATGAAATTCAAGCAGATTTAATTGAATCTCGTCTGACAGCAGGTCATGCTAGAGCGCTCTTATCGATAGAAGGGAAAGAAGCACAGCTAGCTGCTAGAGATAATATATTAAGCCAGAATCTTAATGTTCGTGCAGTGGAGCAGAGGAATCGTCCTAAAAAAAAGGAGATACCGGTTGAGCTAACCCGAATTATTGAGCTGATTGAACAGAGAGTTGGTCTAAAAAGTTCAGTTGATCTCAATGGGTTAAAGGGTAGATTAACGATTAAATTCGAAGGAGAGGAGGAGTTTGATCATCTTTTGAAGCTCCTTGGAGTCAAATAGTAATTGACTCGTAAAATTTTTACTCTGCCGATCTGCAAGTTATGAACTGCCAAAAGGTTATATAGAGTATAAAGTGATTTAATATGATGAGATTTTACTCTACAATATCGATTATTTAAAGAAGGGTTAATAGATGAGCAAGCTAGGTAGTGGTAAAGATATAATAAAGGCATTTTTAGGGGAAGAGACCGAGTTTAAAGGTATCTTAAAGTTTGATGGTGCAGTCCGGATTGATGGTAAGTTTGAAGGGAACATTGAGAGTGGAGACAACTTAATAGTAGGAGAGAGTGGTCATATTATTGCAGAAGTAAGGGTCAGCTCAATAGTAATCAAAGGTAAGGTAGAAGGGGATGTTTATGCAGAACAGAAGGTTCAAATCACAGGGAAAGGTCAGCTAATCGGAAATGTCTATACCCCTGTACTCAATATTGAGGATGGTGCTGTATTAGAAGGGCAGATATCGATGACGAAAGATAGTTCACATAATAGTAAGGAAGATAATGGATCAGCTCAGGCAAGCACCCCTTTGGATGAGCCAGACAATATAGTATTAGAGTCTAGATAGACTGTTCTTACTTAAGTTGCCCCAAATTCTATTGTTACAAAATTCGGACCTCTGATGAACAAAGCTCGGTTTAAACTTGTATCTGATTTTATTCCATCAGGCGATCAGCCAGCTGCAATAGCCAATTTAGTTGAAGGTGAACGTCTCGGCAAACAGCATCAGACATTACTAGGGGTGACAGGTTCGGGAAAAACATTTACGATAGCACATGTAATAGCATCATCTCTTCGCCCTGCATTAATAATTGCTCATAATAAGACCTTAGCTGCACAGCTATATAGTGAGTTCAAGCAGTTTTTCCCAGCAAACAAAGTAGAATATTTTGTTTCATATTATGATTATTACCAGCCAGAAGCATATATTCCATCAAAAGATATTTATATCGAAAAGGATGCAAGTATCAATGACCAACTAGACAAATTAAGACATAGTGCAACGATGTCGCTCTTTGAACATCAAGATGTGATAATAGTCTCATCAGTCTCTTGCATCTACGGACTTGGGACGCCAGAGCTATACAAAGAGATGCGTATCTCAATAGAGAAAGGGATGAAACTAGAGCGCGATCAATTTTTAAGGAAGTTAGTAGATATACAGTATGAGCGAAACAATATAGATTTCAAACGGGGTACATTTAGAGTTAATGGTGATCTAGTAGAGATTATCCCGGTTTACGATAGTGATTCATCGATCCGTATAGAATTTTTTGATGATGAGATTGAAGATATAAAGTTAGTCGATTCATTAACAGGGAGGCCATTTGGTACTATAGAGAAAGTTAACATTTACCCTGCAACCCATTATGCAGTAAGTGCTAAGCTATTAAAGCGAGCAATCAAAGATGTAAAGCTAGAGCTTTCAAGCCAGATCAAGAAATTTAAAAGAGCCAATAAATTGATTGAGGCGCAACGAATTGAAGAGCGGACGATGAATGATATTGCGATGTTAGAGGCGACTAACTATTGCAAAGGAATTGAGAACTATTCTCGATATTTATATAGTCGTGTAGCAGGAGCACCCCCACCCACCTTATTAGAATATTTACCAAAAGATACATTAGTAATTATTGATGAATCGCATCAGACGATTCCGCAAATAGGGGCGATGTATAAAGGTGACAGATCCCGAAAGGAGAGTCTGATTGAACATGGATTCAGGCTCCCTTCAGCGTTAGATAACCGGCCACTATCATTTGGGGAGTTTGAATCGATAATATCATCAACCCGAATCTATGTTTCAGCAACCCCTAGTAGATATGAATTAGAGATTAGCGATGGTCTATCAGCTGAACAGGTAATAAGACCGACAGGTTTAGTAGACCCTGCAGTTGAAATTAGACCTGTCAAGAACCAGGTTGATGATCTGTTAGGGGAGATAAATGAGAGGATTGAGAAGGGAGAGCGGATATTAGTTTCAGCATTAACGAAGCGTCAAGCGGAAGATTTAGCAGACTATCTTCAATCTTTAAAGATCAAGGCTGCCTACCTTCACTCTGATATAGTGACTTTAGATAGGATAGCAATACTCCAAGATTTACGAATCGGCAAGTTTGATGTTTTGATCGGAGTCAATCTTTTGAGGGAAGGATTAGATATTCCAGAAGTAAGCCGGGTTGCAATTTTAAATGGTGATGTCGAAGGATTTTTACGATCAGCTACATCATTAATTCAGACCTCTGGTCGAGCGGCACGAAATATAAACGGTAAGGTTATAATATATGCTGATAGAATTACAGATTCTATTAATGTAGCGACTAGAGAGATGAATCGCCGTAGAAAAAAACAGGAAGCATATAATAAAAAATATAAGATCAAACCTGCCACAGTTAAGCGTAATATGACTGATCCATTGGTCACACTCTCTGATAAAGATTATATCGATATCCCGGCAGATAAGTTCGCTTTAGAATATTCTAGTCAGGATGAAATTGGTCGATTGATAAACCTTAAAGAGAAGAAGATGTTAGCTGCCGCAAAAGAGTTTGAATTTGAGAAGGCAGCTAAACTTCGAGATGAGCTTAAAAAGTTACAAGAGCTACTCCTAACTGTAGGTTAATTAAAAAAGCTACTTGAGGGTAGCCCTAGAATCTATCAACTCCCCTTGTTATTAAGGGAGTTAATAAACTCATTTTAAGAAGGACAGGCACCAGTACCAGGAGTAAGATCGTAAGTTGTCCCAAAATCTAAAATTTTTGCTATTCCAGCTCGGTGAATAACAATCTCTTTATTATCTGTTGTCCCACCGGCAGTAATAGCAATTACTATTGGGAAGCTCCCTGGAATTGCAGTAGCACCATTTTGATAGTACTGCTTAATTGATCCATCACTCCCAAAAACCATCACCATAGTATTGGAGGCAGAAGGAGAAGTACCACAATTGGCTAGAGTGTTAATTTCAGCCAGCCCACCAGTTAAATCCAAGGTTTGAATATTGGTAGTATCTGCAAGATCCACCTTGAGTTCAAATGTTTCGGCTGTAGGGTTAATACGAAGAGCCCTATCAGCACTTTGGGTAATTGCTTCAGAGCGAGCCCGCTTGATAATAGCTTTCACACTGTTGGTTGCATTATCAATCCTTTTATGTGGCAAAACCGCGGAGCCAGAAAAATAGACGATAGATGTTAAAATTCCAACAATTGCAATTACAACTAGCATCTCAATCAGTGTAAACCCCCGGCTAGTAGCTGACTGGACCGATAAATGTCTCATCAAAAGTACCTTTCCTATAAAGTAATCTCACGCCAAGAGTTGATCAGCATGCCGCCACCTAGATCAATCGATCCTGCTGGCTCTGGAGCAGAAATACTACCTCCTGATTCTTTGATCAGATTATTAACAGTTGAAGTTATGATTTTTGTTCCTGAACTATGTAGTCCTGCAACGTTATTACCAATATTCTCCTCTACCTCTGCTTCTGATCCATCGTCAACATTTAGGACATAGAAATTACCATCTGCGCCAGATGCAAGTGTTGAAACCGCACATGGATCATCAGTTTCAGCAGTAGAGGTCCCAAATCCTACCTTTCCATCGCTAACAAAAGGTGATCCAAAGACACGATGACCTTCAGGAAGCCCGACTTTCCAGGTTTCGTTAATATCAACTGCACCACAGTCTGTCTTGCTTAGCTCCTTATCCTGTACTGCATAAAAGGTAAACTCTTTTAGCGAACCGTCAGATTTACGTCCATCAGAACTATCGTTAGGATTGTCAGAGGTGCCAAAGAGTATAGTTGGATAGGCAGTTGATGCACCAGAAAGTTTTGCCATAACAACGGCTGGGGCGCTATATATGCCGTGCCCATCATCAGTTTGATAAAGATATTTACATACTTCAGGATCATCGTTAGTATTATCAGGAATTAGTATCTTGTATATGTAGCCATTACTGGTTGAAAGGTAGAGCCGATCAATAATTCCATTACCATCGGTATCTACTGCCACAGGCTGTCCTGATGATATTTGCCCTTTCGTTTTATCATCTTTATCAAGTTCTATTTCACCATGACTGCTGGTGGTAGGACCTTCCTCGACATCAAGTGCAAAAACTTTTATATTGGCATCTGCATCTACAGCTTGACCAGAGGTAAAATATGCTCGCCATTGATATTCTCCTGTAGTCAGTTTGGTAAGTGCTATCGCTGGTGACGAATTTGATCTAAATAGATCAGAATCAGAAAATTCCCATAATAGTTCAGGGTTTGCTGGATCCGTAACATCTAGTGCGAAGAGTGAGTCACCTCCACTCCCTGTTGCTGAGAGTAATACGCGACGAAATTCACCATCAGAAAATTTAACCAGAGCAAGCGAAGGTGAAGAATTAACGGAAGCTAATTCCTTAGGACTATTAGTGTAATTATTCTTCAGGCGTGGTAGCTGATATTGAGGAATAAATGCCCACTCTTCTTTACCTGTTCCTATATTGGATGCCTCAGCTCCTGCCTCCCATTCAAAATAACCTTGATTAGTAACAATCGTAACAGAGTTACCGCGATTATCTGTTGTTTCATGAATAAAGTCTTTTATGCTTCCTGATCCAGGTCGATTCATTGTTTGTTGGTTACTAAGCGCCCTAACAAATGCATCTACACCAGCGGAAGTACTACATGTTGTGATTCCGGATGTATCAATAGCAAATGGTCTAAATTTGCCAGCATTAAAGGCATGTAGCATTCCCATGCTTGAACCAACAAAAAGGTAAGTATCTGGATCGTTGCTTCCACCATGGACATATGCTTCACAGATAAATTTTAGTAGATCATCAGTTAGATCTTGTGTGCCAGCTTTATTAGACCATACAGGGAATCCGCGTGAGCCTAAAATTGAAGGACTTGATCGGTCAATCGCTGCTAATGGCCATGTGTGGGTTGGGCTTGTTCCTCCAGTGGAACCAAGACCTGCGGCCGCTCCAAAGTTATACTTATAATCAACATCTCTAGTAGTGACCCAATCTATTAAAGTTTCTACATCACTATTATCAACAGCTTGATCAGCATTAAAGTCGTAGTATTTGATGATACGGCCAGCAGAGCTAATAGAGCTTTCATCTAATCCGAGTAGCTCAGGAGTGATTTTTGAAGGATTAGAACGAGTACCTTTCTCAAACTCAATTAAACCTTCATTAGTTCTACTAAGCGCACTCTTAGAATAGTAGTAGTAAGTAGCAGTGATCCGCACGTTATTTTGTGGTGGAGTAGCAAAAACAAGATTGGTTATGATCCCATCTTGGCGATTAAAGTCAGCAGTGCCACCTGCATCCCCTTCTAATGTGCTGCCACTAGATTGCTTAAGTATTTCAGAGCCTGCAGAAATTTCTAATGTACCAAGTACAATGTCCCCCCTAGCTCCCCCGCTACTATTACGCAACTGTAGACTATCAAATACACTTCGAGTGTCATCACCTGTTGCCAAAAGTTCATTTTCAACCAGTGTTACCTCCACCTTAGGTGTATAAATTTTTCGATTGGGATAAGAGCTAGTTTTTAATTCTTTACCACCATCCCAACTATTATGAATAACATCTAATGATAATGCCCCATATGTTGCAATCTCCGCTGCAGGGTCAGCAGGGTCAGCGAGAGATAAATAATTAGGATTGTCAGTACTGTCTTTGATATTCGGGTTGTATCTTTCCCATGCTCTCATATGACCTCGCAGCCCTCTATCTTTCCCAGTTCGGCTTGGTGTTGCATATGACGATCGATATAACATATGAGCTAACGGAACAGGGGTTGATCTACTAAATTCTTCTTCAACATTTGCAACATACGCTAGATCAACAAAATCAATTACAGGTGCACATTCAGTTTTAGTGGAGGATAGTTCTGCCTTCCACCGCAATTTTGTACCAGTAGTGCCGGCTTCTGCAAAGTTAATTACTGCCTCTCTATAGGTTGTTTCAGGTTCTCCATAATTCCAGTTAGTGACTATCGGTCCAGTTGGACCACCTTCTCTTACTATCTGCCATTGGTTTCGATCAATCTCAATCCAGTTTCGATTGCCATATAGATCTTCAACCGAAACAGAATATTTTATTTCACCTCCAGCACAGATTGTATCTTTTACCTTGATGGTAGTTGATGTTATATATGCAGCAGGATCAGTAGGTGATAATGCTTCGCTCTCTTTTAACTCGATTACTCCACCTGACTTTCGCTCTAATAAAAAGACAACATCATTAAAATCTAAGTCACCACCTCCCTTTTGATTTTCAGCACCGATGAGCCATTTGTATTTATCACCTTCAGGTGCCAATGCCACAAAGTTATTGAAGGGTTTGTATGGTTCCAAAGTTGCTACCGTAATTTTGCCGGTAAAATTAATATCATAGAGATCTAATAATGATTGGCGTGAATTACCTGTTAAGATTCCCTGTGTCCAAGAAGGAGTTGAGGGAGAGTTATCCCATTCAATTTTACCACCGCTACATCTATTAGCATCCGTAAAATCTTCAGGCGCCGCTTCGTCAAGATTTATTATAAGATCAATTGTTCCGGTACCAGAACCACAACCAACAGAGGAAGTTGCTGTATCTCCTAGTGCTATATTTCCTAGCTTGCAAAGTGACCCAGAACCTCCAGGAGTTGAAGGACATTTAGGGGCATTACCGGCGGGACCACCTAATAGTACATTATCACTATTATTAAAGGACCAACCGTATGAGGTTAGCGTTGGCTTTGAGTAAAAAGTCCTTGTAGTATTACCACTATTCTTCCTGACAAGAAAAAAGACAAGTTCTGTTCCTGCTGTAAAGGTTCCGAGGTGAAGTCTAACATCACCTAAATCGTTGCTTCCATTGTTGTTGACTAAAAAGCCAGCTTCTCTATATGCCTCCTCGGCACTCCAACCTCCACGAGATGGATTTGTAGGAGTGTGAGCAGTCAAAAGGCAAGGGTCCCCAGTTTGAGTTAAGCTGTTAAAACGCAATCTGTTGTGGTTTGGATCATCTGGATTTGGAGGTGTCACTGTTGGAACCAAGCACCACTCGTCACGATTGTATAAGTCGCTTAGACCTGTTACAACACCACCAAATCCTGTTGATTGTTTTAGAGCTGGAAGGATAAAGTTAATTAGATTAATATTTTTATTGGTTTTACAGTATGTGTGGGCCTTGTATAGTTCGGTAAATGGTATCCCAAGATTGGTTACCCCGTTATTGATGTTTGCTTCCGTGGTAAAATTGATATTCATCCCGGCATCAGCGAAACAGTCCAATAAAACTTGATATTCAAAAAAGCCTAGAGATGAATCATCAGTAGCACCCTCATATATAAATGAGAAGTAAACATCTTGATTAAAAGGAATCTTTATATTAGAAACATCAATCGCATCTGTCGCTCCTGTCTGCAATATAGCATCCCCTCCAAGAACATCAACCCCAGCAGCATCTAGGTCAGTAGGTTGTAATCCGGAGGTCGATGTATTTTTTTCGCTAGTCGCCACACAACCTGAAACTGCCGCACATGCTCGATTATCACTACTATCTAATAGCGTCAATGATAATGCGGTAAGTAAAACAAGAGAGGCAAGCGTTGGCACTCTTCTTGAAAAACAGTTATTAATAGCAGTAAACATAACCACTCCTTTCATGAAACTCATATATATTTTCAAATTAATTAGTACCGCTTTTGCTACTTCCGCCACCACTTTGGGCCTCAGAAAGACCACCGGTAGGGATTGACATGCTTCGGTTAGAAAAAGTTATTTCCTGAACAGAACGAGCTACTGGATTACCATTAGGAAGACTAATAGTTCCTACAGAGCGAATGATAGCTAGACCATCACAATCTACTGCTGGATCGGTATCACCACAGCTAGAAGCGAGGCTCTCATCATTATCCCATAGAGTAACTCTGTAAGATTCAGCAAAGATCCGGCCTGCGCCAGCTGGAAGCTCAGAGATAGCTACCGTTATACCGCCATCTAGCCAAGGGCCATTTCCAATATTGATTGGATCGCCACCTGCGTCGTTGCCCCCGCAGCCTTGACAGTAAAAGCTAGTAGCAGATCCAGTAGCTGTGGTTGGGGGTGTTGTTAGATAGGTGGTTAACGAGCTACCAGTAAGATCTGCATTTAACCTTGCTTGAGCTAACGTTAGGCCCTCATCTGCTAGGAGAAATGCCCTTGTTTTATTGATTGAGTTGAATGATAGACGTTGCTCACTCAATGCAGTTGCAGCAACGAAGAGTGCCAACATACTAACTATTGAAATTATCGCAAGTGAAGTTAATAAAACAATGCCAGTGCGATTTGTGGTGATAGATAGTAATAAAAGTCGATTAAATATCCGTTTTTTTATCATTTTAGTTACCTCGAAGTCTAAATATGCGTTCAGTGTCTCTAGTGATTCGGCCAGCAAGGCTAGTTTGAACGGCCGCTGATATACCAGAGTCATCTAGTAATGTTAAAGTGCTGGTATCGGTAGCTGAGCGTTTTTTATCACTATATAATTGTAATCTAACCCTGACTAGAGATATGTTACTTGCATTTGCCAATAGGCTACTGCTTGTAACCGCAGGGTCGCTACCTACCCAAGTTCCCGGGTTATCGCTATACTGGTACTCTATTTGCATATCAAGTACGTTATCTGCGATCACCTCTGTGGAGCCATCTGGGGTATATCTAACCAGCTGTGGGGCAACTGCTGGGCCAGACGACAATCCTGGATCAGAAGTTCGTATGTAATAGAGCGATTCAGTGCCGATAGAGAAACAGATATTAGTAGAGAGGGCAACTGCACTACAGCTACCCCCAGGCCCACCTGTACTACTATTAGTTAAAGTAGCATCAGCATCGAGAGCATAGTTATCACATCCTGTATCTGGTATAGCCGCTGGTAACCCACCACCCGGAGATGCAGCGATAGAGCCTGGTAATGTAGGGCCAGTTCGTCGTGCGGTTGCGGTACAACTATTAGTAGGGGCATTACAATCAAAAAGTAATACTTTATAACGGTTAGTTGTGAATGAGGCTGTATAATCTGGAGCAGTTTCTAGCAAGTTGTCTGGCAGAGCAAGTCTCCGACCACCACTACCATAAGCAGGACATATTGATCCAGCTGGGATCTGAATAGCACTCTGTAATGCCACTGGAGTAAAGAGTCTGATAGCATCAGTGCCGGCCAACCTGTTAGCAATTCCAGTTGGTTCTATAGGAGGTGTAGCGACATTGTCAAACGGTATAATTTGTGAGACTATTGCACCTTGAATAGAGTGGCGTAAGAAGCTCATTGCAGTCCGTCCACTTTCTGACAATAGCTGCTGCTCATTGACAAGGTGCTTAGATTGCTGATTAGTAGTTAAGATACTGGCTAGCCCAGCTAAGACTATACCACCGATTGCTATTGCAACAAGGACCTCGATTAAGGTATAGCCTATCGAGTTAGTTCTTAAAAGAGGGTTGATGTTACGCATGTTTTATTTGTACCTTTATTTTGCCACCCAATTGTTATTGATATATCAGCAAGGCTTAGTCCTGGAGGAAATGATGCTAGTGTACTTCCGATGTTGACGCTACTTGCTGTAACACCAGAACCAAGTTCTGGCATAGCACTGGTTAGCTCGGCCCCAATATCGGTAACAGTAGCCGCAATTTCAGCATAGGTATTAGTAGAAGAGTCCATCCCTCGCACAGCAAGCTCCTGCATTGTGGTATCAAGTAAAGCAGCCGCAGTGTTGTAACAAGCTTCATTAAGCTTTGCTGTTCGCTCCGCTGAGATTGAGGTAACCTGTAAAGAGGTTAGACCTAATATAGCAATCAAGATAACTGCCATTGCTACAAGTACTTCAATCAGGGTGAAGCCAGACTTGTTAGAAGCTAGCAGAAGACAAGAGCTATTAACTTTTCGCTTATTGCTCATTGGTAATGCTATCATATTTCCTCGCAAAGTAATTTTGCGGAGAATGGGGACAACTTCATAATACTAAATAACTTGAAATAAGAAAAGGACAATTGTCTATAATTAAGATGTTTTCTTATTTTAGTAATATAACTTCATTTTTAAATAATTGTTTCTTTTTTTATCAGCTATCAGCTATCATTACTGTAGGGCCGTTAGCTCAGCTGGTAGAGCAGCTGACTCTTAATCAGCTTGTCGCAGGTTCGATCCCTGCACGGCTCACCATTACAGCGATAAATACAGATGCCAATTATTGTTACATTTAAACTCATATGACCTAAGTTATTATGATATGAATAGCTGACGGATCAATACAATTTTAAGGATCAACATGGAAATAGACTCTAAATTAATATCAAAATTGAAGAAGATTAAACTAGTTGCCTTAGATATAGATGGGACTTTAACAGATGGCTCGATTTATATTTCTGGTTCAAGAGATGAGTTTAAACGGTTTGATGTTAAAGATGGAGCAGGGATTGTAATGGCGATTAAAGCTGGGATCCGATTTGCTATCATATCTGGTCGCTATTCAAAGTCAACTTTTCATCGAGCAGACGAGCTTGGGATTGAAGTTGTTAAGATAGCTACTGTTGATAAAGGTGAAACCCTAAAAGAGATAATGGATGAAAATCAGCTTACTCCTGATCAGGTTGTCTTTATAGGTGATGATATACTTGATATTAGCGCAATGAAAGTCGCTGGGATTGGAGTTGCAGTTGCAGATTCCACCGAGGATACGCTAGCTGCTGCCGATTACATTACTTTGAAAAAAGGTGGACAAGGAGCGGTCCGCGAGTTTATTGATCTCATACTAGATCATATCTAATCAAGCGAACTTTGCAAACGGTCGATTTGACTTTTTCAAACTAACTGTCTTATTGTTATATAGGATACTACTGTTAGATAGCGAACTATAAGGTCGGTTAAGAGGATGCAAATGTGCTATACGAATTTGGGAATTAGATCGGCTTATTCAGTCCACCTATTTGCAAAAAACCTGCTATGAGCTGGCAAACAGCTAACGAGAGGTTAGAACATCACCCTGAAGTATTGGTTGTAGATGACGACGAAACTATAAATAGCCAACTTGCTCGACAGTTTCAATCTACTCAATTTGATGTGACAACTGCATCAAGCGGAACTGAAGCGTTAGAAATTGCCCGTACTCATAACTTTGATGTAGGGATATTCGATCTTTTTATGCCAAATATGTCAGGGATCGAGCTATTAAAAGAGATAAATAGATTCTCTCCAAACTTTGAAGCGATAATATTAACAGGCGAAGCTAACCTTGAGACTGCCATTGAAGCGATGAAGCTTGGTGCATATGACTATATAACTAAACCGTGTAAGCTACTTGAACTTGAATCGATTGTGAAGCGGGCATTTGAGAGGAAACGATTAAAAGAGAGCAATCTTAAAGATAACCTTGCTGACCAGCAGCTAATAGGGGAATCACTCCCTGTTAACAACATGAGAGAAGAGATTAAAAAATTAGGACCATTAGATGATCCTCTACTATTGATCGGGGATTCAGGTGTTGGGAAAAGAACTGTTGCCGCGAAACTCCATTCACTCTCAAGCCGGAGCAGCGGGCCTCTATTTTTTACTAGCTCTGCTACAAGTAATGATCTATCACTTGAAAGCCAGATATTCGGACATGAACCAGATACCTTTATTGGGGCAGTAAGAAGAGAAATTGGACTATTAGAACTTGGATCAAATGGAACTCTATTCATTCATGATATTGACAGGGTCTCAGCTTCTCTACAGGCAAAACTGCTACAATTTCTTGAACATTCAGAATTTCAAAGAATCGGTGGATATCAGACTATCAAGTCATCAGCGCGATTGATATTTTCAACTACGAAAGATCTATGGCCTCTAGTTAAGAAGGGTGAGTTTCGTGATGATCTTTATTATAAACTTTCAACATTTACCATCAAAATTGCATCACTTAAAGAGCGAAAGAGCGATATAGGTTTAATTGTAGAAAATATTTTGCAAAATGAGGCTGCGAGATCTAATGAACCAATTAAGAAGCTATCAAAACAGGGATACTCTACTTTACTAGAACATGGTTGGCCAGGTAATATACGAGAGCTGCAGAGTGTAATGAAGCGGGCATGTGCAACCTCAAACGAAAATTTAATTAAACATACAGATCTCTCTATTACTTCTAAAAGAGCTAAATTTGAAAATGAAAACAGAGAGTTTGCGACATTAGATCAGGTTGAAAAAGAACATATACTCTATATATTCAATAGGTTAAATGGGAATATCTCTAAAGCAGCAAAAATTTTGAATGTTTCAAGACCAAAACTCTACCGAAAGGTCAAACAGTATCAAAACAACCTCAACAGTAGTAATAACCAGGTAGAAGCTAGCAAATTTTAACAAAGCTCTCTACTTCAAATCAGATCAAAACTAACCCTCTAGATTAGTAACCCTACTATTTCCAATACTTTCATGGAAAAATTGGGATTAATCTATCTTTTTCATTTTTGACCTTGACAAACAGATATATTCTGTTTAGACTTCAACATTCGTCATAACTGCTCAACAAGCAATGATAGCAAGAAGGGGTAGGCTATTGCAGTTTATCGCTTGTTCCTCTATACAGTTGTTTTAAGATGAAAGGATGTAACATGAACAATATACAAGCAGGTTTTCATCAAGACAGACAGATCACAAAAGCTATAAATTCGGTATCATATACATTTCTTAGCATAGGAGGTAATTGATATGGAGTCAGCGACAAGGATCAAGGTACAAGAAGGGGTCTATACTGATAATAACACCTATTTTCTCTGCCAGACAAGGTCATCTTTTGCCTGTATTTTGCACTGGATATTGGCAATATCAGTTTTGATGCTGGGAATAACAGGGTTTATGATAGCAAATCCCCCATCAAACTTTAATTACACAGAGGCATATCAGACATATATAATGGGGAAGACCCGTCTGATACATTTTAGTTTTGCAGGCTTAGCGTTGGCATCTGTTATTATTAGATTTTATTTAGCATTTACCTCACTTTGCAGCAAAGATATAATGCAGTTTCTCCCAACTCCAAGCAATGTTATAGGCTCGATGAAATTGGTGCAAAAGTATATTGTTTTAAAAGAGCCAGAGGATCATTATAGATTTGTCAACCCCCTAGGTGGAATAGGAGTGTTTTCAATAGCAACAGCATTACTGATAATGACTGTCACAGGAATGCTACTCTACTTACCAGGTGCAGACCATACTATTTGGGGTAATTTTTGGAATCATTCAGAGACATTTCTAGGAAGTCAGCAACAGGTAAGATTGATTCATCACATGACAATGTATCTACTCGGATTATTTGTTGTTATTCATGTCTACATGCAGTTTTGGAAGAATACAAACTATTTAGATTCGGATATGTCGTCAATAATAGGTGGCTATAAACTTTTTCGAAAAGAGGAGTTAGGTAATTTCAATGATCAGTATGGTGAGCGGGTTAATGAAGCTGCACCATCTGAAGAGTTAATTAATGAATGTTCAAAAGATATGCCAGAAGGTCCTGGCAATCATTAGTCAAAAATTTAGTTTAATGAGGGGAGGAAGAGTAAAAAGAGGAGTAGTAATCAAATAGTTGTTAAATAGTCAAATAAATATAATAAGCAATGGAGCAATTTAATTATGTGTAAAACAATCCAGAGTCCGATTGCAGGTCATATAGCGGGTCAGTCAGATGTGCGAGATAAGATTTTAAAAGATATGGATAGACGATCTTTTATCTCATTTTGCACAAAAATGGCAGCGACATTAGGATTATCAGCAGCGTGGATTCCTAAAATAGCAGAGGCGGTAGAAACAGGAGTAAGGAAACCGTCAGTAATTTGGCTTCATTTCCAAGAATGTACAGGAGATTCTGAAGCATTCATAAGATCAGAATATCCAACAGCAGAGGAGTTGATCTTAAATCTTATTTCAGTTGATTACCATGAGACAATCATGGCAGCGTCTGGCTATCAGGCAGAGGCAGCGCTAGAACAAGCTATGGAAGAGAACCGTGGTAAATATATAGTAGTGATTGAAGGAGCTATTCCATCAAAAGTAACAGCTGGACCAAAAGGTGTTAAAGGTGGCTACTGTATGATAGCTGGCAAAACTGCATTAGAGATAGCAACCGATGTCTGTAAAGATGCGATGGCAGTTTTAACAGTTGGGACCTGCTCTTCGTATGGAGGAGTTCAGGCACAATATCCAAACCCAACCGGAGCAGGAGGAGCAGAAGAGTCTGGAGTGGTTCCACCAAGTGTTCCATTAGTTAAGATTCCAGGCTGTCCACATAATGTTGTCAACTCTGTAGCCACAATAGTTAATTTTTTACTTTTAGGGTCATTACCTAAGACTGATAAAGTTGGTCGCCCAGTATTTGCATACGGGAAGCGAATCCATGACAACTGCCCAAGGCGTGCTCATTTTGATGCAGGTCAGTTTGTAGAGGAGTTTGGTGATCAAGGAGCAAAAGAGAAATGGTGTCTCTACAAGGTTGGATGTAAAGGTCCGCAGACATACCATAACTGTGCTTGGGTTGAGTATAATCAAAACACTTCATGGCCAATTAAAGGTGGGCATGGCTGTATTGGTTGTTCAGAGCCAGAGTTCTGGGAGAATATGCAACCATTTTACGAGAGACTTCCTAAAGTATCATTGCCAGGGGTAGAAGCTACTGCTGATCAGATTGGGATAACATTGGTTGGTGCGGCAACTTTAGGAGCTACAGCACATGCAATCTATACATATGCAAGTCGAAACAAATTCAATGATACAAGTGGAGAATAGAAAATAATGGGACAAAGGCATGTAGTAGATCCAATAACTAGGATTGAAGGACACCTTCGGGTTGAGATAGAAGTTGAGAATGGGAGAATTACTGATGCATGGTCATCAGGGACTATGTGGCGTGGATTTGAGGTCTTTTTACGTAATCGTGATCCACGTGACGCCTGGATCATTACTCAGAGAGTATGCGGAGTCTGCACTACTGTTCATGCGCTAGCATCAGTAAAGGCTGTAGAAAACGCAGTTGGAATTACTATTCCTGATAATGCTAGGATTATCAGAGAGCTGATCCATATGGTTCAGCATATTCACGATCATGTGGTACATTTTTATCATCTCCATGCATTAGATTGGGTAGATGTAGTATCTGCACTATCTGCAAGTCCACAAAAGACTTCAGAGCTAGCAAACTCAATTAATCCAAACTCTCCAAAATCTGGACCAGGTGATTTTAAGAATGTTAAAGATAAGTTAGCAAAGTTTGTTAAAGGTGGACAACTTGGACCGTTCACAAATGGTTATTGGGGTCACCCTGCAATGAAGCTCCCACCGGAAGCAAATCTTATGGCAGTTTCGCACTATCTTGATGCATTGAAGTTGCAGGCTCATACAGCTCAAATGCATGCCATCTTTGGTGCTAAAAACCCTCATATTCAGACCTATACTGTAGGTGGTGTTACCTGTGTAAATGATCTTGATCCTGATCGGATTGCTCATTTTAAATTCTTACTAGATGAGACAGCAAGCTTCGTTAATAATGTCTATTTACCAGATATACTTGCTGTAGCACCATTTTACCTAGATTGGGCTGCAATCGGTGGTGGGTTGACAAACTATTTATCATATGGGATGACACCAGAGAATGTTACTGGTAGCGAACCTGATAACCTCTGGTTCCCACGAGGCATGATTAAAGATAGAGATCTTTCAACAGTCCATCCTGTCGATATAGATAAGATAACTGAAGATGTTACTCACACTTGGTTTAAACATCAATCTGATAAGCCGTTGCATCCTTCGGTTGGAGAGACAGAACCTTATTATACAGGTCTTGATACCTCCGAGAAATATTCATGGCTTAAAACTCCACGATATGATGGTATGGCATGTGAGGTTGGTCCACTCTCAAGAATGTTGGTCAACTATGCATCTGGTCATAAGGAGACTGTCGAGAATGTTAACTGGTTGCTTGGTAAGCTAGGAGCTAAGCCTGATGTTCTATTTTCAACATTAGGGAGGACTGCTGCTAGAGCAATTGAAGCAAAGATAGTAACTGAGAAAGCATATCTATTATTAGATGAGTTGCTAGCAAATTTGCGAGGTGGTAACTATGATACATATAACAAGCCAACGATGCCAAGAGCTGCAACCGGATATGGATTGACTGAAGCACCACGAGGAGCATTAGGTCACTGGATAGAAATAGGGAATGGTAAGATCAAGAACTATCAACTAGTGGTTCCAACTACTTGGAACGGTTCACCAAGAGATATGAATGGTATCAAATCAGCATTTGAGGCATCGCTCGTTGGAACTCCAATTGCTAATCCAAAAGAGCCGTTAGAAGTGTTGAGAACTATACACTCATTTGACCCATGTCTTGCTTGTTCGGTTCATGTTATTGATAAAGATAATAATGATTCGTATGAAGTCAAGGTAGTCGAATAACGCTTAACGGAGGTAATATTATGGCTAAAAGTTGGATATCTCCACAGAAGAGACAGATTTTCTTTGTACGGAATGTAACAACAAGAGTTATCCATTGGGTAATGTTTGTGGCGATTACAATCTTGATGCTTACAGGCTATTATATAGGAGATCCTACTTTCTTTTATGGACAGGGTGAAGCTTATAATCAGACAGTAATGGCTGATATAAGGCTGATCCATTTTGTAGCAGCTATTGTTATGAGTGTTTCACTCTTGCTCCGCTTATATCTAGCATTTTTCTCTAATTTTAATAGAGATTGGTTTGAGCTTATGCCGACTAAAGATAGGTTAACAGGTGCAAAGGATATTTTTAAAAGTTACTTTAATTTTAAGACTCCACCATTTTATTATCATACCGATCCATTAGACGGGTTAATCTTTTTAGCTTTTTTTATTATCGGTATGCTCCAGATCGGGACAGGATTTGCCCTCTATGCAGCGGGACTCTCACTTGATTACTGGTGGGGATCGTTATTAAGAATCGCTACGCTCCCTATCTATTGGATTTTGGGGACTGATCAGAATATAAGGCTGGTTCATCATCTCTTCTTATGGGTAATGTTAGGAGGAGTGATAACTCATGTCTATATGCAGGTAGCAAAGACACTGATCTGGCGAGATGGTCATATAGCTGCAATTTTTGGTGGGTTCAAATTCAGGAATGTAAAGTAGTTTTGATATCTATTATAGCTAGATCATGTCTGCTTGATTTAGCTATAGTTTAATTATAATTTTATGATTTTGGACAACAAAGTAACAATACTAGGTATAGGTAATATACTACGTAAAGATGACGGGTTTGGCGTTCGAGCTATTGAAGAGCTGACCCGTCACTATATATTCCCGTCAAATGTTAATGTTATAGATGGTGGAACCTCAGGATTAGCACTACTTCCTCATGTTGAAGAGTCTCAGAATCTTATTGTACTTGATGCAATTAAGGGTGATGGGGAAGCAGGCACTCTATATCGATTTTCATTAGATGAGTTCAAACTGACAATCGGTAAGAAAATTTCACTACATGATATGGGGTTTCTTGAAGTTATGGCTCTTGCCGAAATCAACGATAGCCTCCCAAATGAAGTAACCATAATTGGCACTAAACCTCAGAATATTGATGAAGATTCAATGGTCCTAACAGATCCGGTTGCTAATGCAATAAAACCTACTGTTAAGATGGTTTTAAAAGAGCTCAAGCGTTATGGTATTGAGTTAGTTGAGCAAGAGAATATTGATTATTATTCTCCATTTAACCAGGTCAGCTAGGAAGGTTTATAGTTTTCAATAAACAGGGTCATCGAAATTTAAGAGTGCTAATCAGATCTGTCTTATAATAGATATTGAATACCATCCAAATTTAAAGAGTTTAAAATATGAACAAAATAGATCGTAGGGGTGCAATACATCTTTTTTTAACTTTTCTTGCTACATTTTTGATTAATCCAAAATCAATTTTTGCAAGTAACGCGAATAAAAATAGAAGATTGGTAGAAAAATCGATGAAAAAATTCATTGCTGATAATAAGATAATGGATCAACTGGTGAAGCTAGATGTTGCAAATGTGGCAGAGGATGGTCGTGCAGTTCCAATTCAGATTGATGGTGGGTCAATTACAGCAAGTAAAGCAGCTCTTTGGGTTGATAATAATCCAAGGCCAAAGATATTCGAGGTAGAGTTTTCGATGCAATTTCCAGGTAATAGCAAATTTGCAACTAGAATTAGAATGAAGGAGACATCAACTGTTCGGTTAGTGATTATAGGTAGCGATAAAAAAGCATATTCCCAAAGCAAGGTAGTGCAGGTAGCTGTTGGAGGGTGCGGCTAATGGCAAATATTGGAAAGATCAGAGTTAAGGTTGATGGACCGATAACGAAGGGTAAACCATTTACCCTGAAAACTATCATTACTCATCCTAACAATAATGGCCTAATTACAGATCCGGCAACTGGCAAAATGGAACCGGTCAACTATATCATAGCCGGTGAAATATTTTTAGATTCTAAACGAATATTCAAGCTAGATCTCTCACCTGGAGTGAGTAATAATCCATATTTTGAGCTTACAGTGGTGATAGAGAAAGCGAGCGACCTGAAAATTACATGGAAAGATCTATCGGGAGCCAAGTTTGAGCAAATAGAGAAACTAACAGTCGGCTAGTTTTATTTATGGCGAAAAGTTATCCTTCCTCTGGTCAGATCATAAGGAGAGAGTTCTACTTTAACAAGATCGCCAGGTAGTATCCGAATAAAGAACTTACGCATTTTACCAGAGACATGTGCAAGAATAACAAGATCGTTAGGAAGCTTGACTTTAAACATCCCATTAGGTAAGGCTTCCATGACATTCCCTTCAACTTCAACAGCTTTTTCAGCGGAGCTTTCCTTCTTTTCAAGCGGATCTCTTCTCCGATCCTTTCTTGGTGCCCGTCCCTTCCGTGCGCGTTTTACCATCGTATCCTATTTTGAGCTTACAAAAAAAATTGTAAAGTGTAATTTATATTTAATCTGTTATTATACAATAGAAAAAATATTTAATTCAAAATATTAAATAACTCAACTATTATAAGATTAATTTTAAGGTATAGATGTCAAAGAACAATTATCTCTTCACATCTGAATCTGTATCAGAAGGTCATCCTGACAAGATAGCAGATCAAATTTCAGATGCAATTTTGGATAAGCTTTTATCGATTGATAAAGATGCTCATCTGGCGTGCGAAGCTTTTGTTACCACCGGTTTAGTTCTAATAGGTGGCGAATATAGTGTCAAAGATAAGATTAATCTCAACTTTGAAGAAGAGATTAGATCTATTATAAAAGATATAGGGTATGATTCATCTGAGCTAGGATTTGATTATAAAAGTTGCGCGATCTTAAACTGTATGCATAGCCAATCGTCTGACATTGCAATGGGTGTTCGAAGGTCAGACCCGAAAGCACAAGGAGCAGGCGATCAAGGTATAATGTTTGGTTACGCATGCAATGAGACCAAAGAATTGATGCCTCTACCTATTATGCTGTCACATAAGATATTAGAGCAGCTATCGAAATATAGGAAGAGTGGAGATGCCCCTTTTCTTCGCCCTGATGCGAAAGCTCAAGCCACAATTGAATATCAAGATGGGAAGCCAACGAGGGTTGATACAATAGTATTGTCGACACAACATTCAGAAGATATAAGTTCAAGCGAGCTCTCAAGCAAGATGATCAAGGATGTTATAGGGCCGGTTCTAGATGAACTGAGATTGTCAAATGGGGAGATAAAATACCATATCAACCCGACAGGTCGTTTTATTATAGGGGGTCCGCATGGTGATACAGGTCTGACCGGTCGGAAGATCATAGTTGATACTTATGGCGGTATAAGTGCGCATGGAGGAGGAGCATTTTCAGGTAAAGATCCATCGAAAGTTGATCGTTCGGCATCATACATGGGAAGATATATTGCTAAGAACCTTGTTGCGGCAGGGATTGTAGATCGATGTCAAGTACAGCTAGCATACGCAATAGGAGTAGCAGAGCCGGTCTCACTTTTTGTTGAAACATTTCAGAGTGAAAAGGTATCGCACGAAATAATCTATGATCTAATCTGTAACAATTTTGATCTTACCCCTTATGGAATCATTAAAAGTTTAGATCTAAAACGACCAATATATCGTAGAACGGCAGCTTATGGTCATTTTGGGAGAGAGCTCCCAGAGTTTACTTGGGAGCGGGTAGATTTAAAAGATAAGTTAAGAAGAGAAGCAAAGTTATGACTACCTTTCGGGCTGAATCAGTTTTAGATATAGGTGATGGACATCCTCTTGTGATGCTCCATGGGTGGGGTCAGACAAAAAAAGCACTCTACCCATTAGCAAAATCGTTATCGAGCAAATTTAGAACGATACTTTTGGACCTGCCAGGTCATGGCGAGCTGAAATCAGATCAAGGACCATACAGTTATAGTCGGTACTGTAATATAGTAAAAGAGGTTGTGACTGAGAAGATCAAAGGAGGACCGTTCACATTGCTAGGATGGTCAATGGGAGGAGCGATCGCAGCGTTATATGCATTAAAAAAGGTAGGTCCATCTCCGGCATCGCTCATATTCCTCTCTGCAACAGCGAAGTTTGCGGTCGATAGTAAAGAAGAGTCTGACATGGGTCAGCCTAAAGCTACCTTAAAAAAAACACTTAAACTATTAAACGAAGATCATGAGTTTGGACTCCGATCATTTGTAGGAATGCTACTTGCATCTAATGAGAAAGTTGATGATGAAAGCCGCAAATGGGTTGAGACTCATCTTGTGGATGAAGCGAACTTTCCTCCACCCAAAAAAGTATTAATCGATACATTAAATGAGCTTATCAAGACCGACTTAACATTGTTAGTAAGTGATAATGAGAAGATGTCAACCCCACTTCTTTTAGCACATGGCGAGATTGATAATGTAACACCGATCAAGTCTCAACTATACTGGTATAAACTCTTTAAAAATATTGTTAAGTTTAATATCAAGAATGTAGGTCATGCTCCACAGTTAACGGCGCTTAATAAACTTTCGCTACGAATAGAAAAATTCCTTACAACTGGAAACTAAAGGTTCTTTTGTGCAAGTTGATAATAAAACGATCATTTAATAAAAATGCAGATCAATATAGCAAGCACAACAGACTTCAACGTTTTGCAGCTCAGAATTTAGCGTCACTTATAAAAGATGAAGGGAGCTTAACTTATCAGAGCTACCTAGACCTTGGGATAGGCGATGCAACATTAACTGCTCTACTAAAAGAATATATTAATCTTGAAAGAATAGTCGGAGTAGATATTGCATTTAATATGGCAAAACTGGCAAAGGAAAAATTACAATCTAGCCTTATTTTACAGGGAGATGCTGAAAAACTTCCGCTTAGATCAGGATCATTTGAGATTGTGGCCTCAAGCTTAATGTTGCAATGGATAGCAGATCTTGACCGACTGTTTTTAGAAATAGGACGTATCCTAAAAACTAACGGAAAGCTTTTTTTTGTTACACTCGGTGCAAAAAGTCTAATCGAAATTGACTATTCAATTAAGGAGGCGCTACGAGTTACGAATCGATCGGTAGAATTGAATCATTTACATAACTTTCATACAGAAGAGAAACTAACAGAAGCGTTAACTAAGAGTGGGTTTAATACAGTTACAGTTTACTCTGAGCCAAAGAGAAGCTATTATTCAGATGTTAAGATGCTCTTAAAAAGTATAAAAGGTGTCGGGGCAAGCTCTGGCTATGCTTTATCTAGACATGGATTAGGACGGCGACAAATAATGGATCAGTTTTTAGATATATACAGTCGAAATTTTTCGACTAGCGCAAATAATGTTTACGCAACATATAATCTTCTATATTTCCATGCGACTCTCCGCTAAATCAGTTTAGAAATAGGATAATAGTCTATGTACAATCGTGATATTTTTATAATTGGTGTTGATACATCGGTCGGCAAGAGCATGGTAGCAGGTGGTTTAGCAGCTACGCTTCGGAGCCGCGGATTAAATGTTGGGGTTATGAAGCCGATTGAGACAGGGCTGAGTGATCTTGGAGATCTGGCTCTTGGTGGTAGTGATGGTCAGTTTTTAAAAGAGGTTTCTGGGGTTACCGATAAGCTTACTGAAATTAGTAGTTATCGTTTTAAGATGCCAGCCTCTCCTTACCATGCGGCAAAAGAAGATAGAGCCAAAATCAGCCTTGACAAAATTTATTCGGACTATTTAAAACTAAAATCTAAATATGATTTCCTAATTATTGAAGGTGTTGGAGGAGTATTGACACCGATTTCAAGCTCATTTTACAATGCAAATCTCCCTAAGTTTTTTAATGCTATGACTATAATAGTCTCACACTCATACTTAGGTTCAATTAGTCAGATATTGATGGCCAAGGCGATGACAGAATCAAAAGGTGCTGATCTTTTAGGTCTGATTGTCAATCAATATCAGGCGAAGCCAGATCTGCCGGTCGATAGCGATTACTTTATTAACGAGGAGAGATTGAATTTTTTTGGGCGGTTGCCTTACCTTGAAAAGTTTTCATCTGACTCTTTGGTCAATGAGTTTGAAAAGAATATAGATGTAGATAAAATTTTAGAGCTAGACCGGCAGGATCAAGAAGATAAGGCAAGTTTAGAATCTAAAGATAAGCGCTACCTCTGGCATCCATTCACTCAGATGAGTAGATGGGAAGAAGAGTCGATAACAATTATTGAAAGTGGCGATAAAATAACCCTTCAAGATATTCATGGTAAAAAATATAAAGATTTTTTTGCTAGCTACTGGTGCAATCTTCATGGGCATCAAGAGTTAAGATTACAAAATGCATTAACCAATCAATATGGGAAGATTGCCCACTCGACATTTTTAGGGCTATCGAATCGTCCTGCGATTGAGCTAGCAGAGCTATTAGTTGAGATGACACCGGCAGGCTTAGAGCGAGTTTTCTATTCCGATAATGGATCGACTGCAGTAGAGGTAGGATTGAAGATGGCGATCCAATATACAAAGCAACTACATGGTGATAGCACTAAACGTACGAAATTTCTTGCACTAAAGTCGGCATATCATGGAGACACATTCGGAGCAATGTCAGTTGGCGGAGTAGATATATATAGACGATTATTCAAAGAGTTTATTGCAGATGTTATTTTTGTAGAGCCACCATATTGCTATCGCTGCCCATTGAAATTAGATCAGGCAAGCTGCAATATCGAATGTCTATCATTACTTGAGGATGCACTAATAGCCCATGATGACGAGATTGTGGCATTTATTATCGAGCCGATAGTTCAGATGCCAGGTGGTATTATAACTCATCCGGCTGGCTATCTAAAAGGGGCTAGAGAACTAACATCTAAATATAATGTTCTGTTTATTGCTGACGAAGTTGCAACTGGATTTGGCCGAACAGGTAAGATGTTCGCCTCAGATCATGAAGCTGTTACTCCTGATATAATGAGCTTATCAAAAACTATCAGTAGTGGATCGCTCCCATTTGCAGCGACAATGGCAACGAACAAAATCTACGATCAATTTTTAGGGGGCTCATATCAAGAGCGTACATTCTTCCATGGGCATACCTATACAGCGAATCAACTAGGTGCGGCAGTTGCTAAAGAGAATATTAAATTAATTAAAGAGCGAAATATAGTTCAATTAATAAATGAAAAGGGGGCTCTGCTATCAGATCTACTATCGAGATTTCTTGAGCTAAGTATAGTAGGTCAGGTGAGACAACGAGGTCTAATAGCAGGGATTGAGCTTGTCAGAGATAGAGATAGTAAAGAGCGATTTGACCCTTCACTATATATAGGGGAGGCAGTTGCCAGAAAAGCGAAAGAGAGCGCTCTGCTCATTCGTCCGCTAGGAGATATTATACCACTTGTCCCTGCCGTCGTTATCAGTGATGATGAATTAAAATATATGACAGAGATACTTTATGATTCGATAGAATCTCTTATCGGATCTTATGAATAAGCGGATCTTAGGTTTAGATATTGGAAGTAAAAGAAGTGGTGCGGCTATTACTGATGATCTTAGAATAACGGTTCAACCGTTGAAATCGTGGGAGAAGCGAGGGTACAAAGATGATCTTAAGAATATAAAAGAGATTTTAGACGAGTATGATCTAGAGGTGATAGTAGTTGGCAATCCACTTAACATGGATGGTTCTATAGGAGAGCAGTCAAAAAAATATCAGGAGCTATCCAAAAAGTTAGAGAGAGATCTACCAGGGCTAAAGATCGTTCTTCATGATGAACGATTAAGTTCGATTGAGGCAGATGAAGTTATGAGCAATATTAAAACTAATCGAAAGCGACGAAAAGAGTTGCGAGATCAGATTGCCGCCCAAATAATACTTTCTGACTGGCTTAAATCAGATGGAGCTTGTTAAACTTACAATATGAAGAAGATAACAGTAATAACGATTACAGTATTTACTTCTATTTTGTTACTTGCTTTGACCTATTCCCTTCTGATTCATAAGGAAGGAGATCCATCGGCCGATATTATTATTAATATAGAGCATGGTGATACTCTTAATCAAATCAAGAAAAAATTAATGAGTGAGGAGCTAATCGGCTCTGGAGTGCTATTTGAATTTCATGTAAGGCTCTGGAGAGTCGGCACCAAGATTAAGGCGGGTGAATATAGTCTAAACCGATCATATTCGATATCTAAAATTGTTGAGATTATAACAGATGGGAAATCACTGCTACATAAATTGACAGTGCCTGAAGGGAGTAGTATCAAAGATATCGCAAATCTATTAGATGCAAGTCCGATCAAAGGGGGTGATGATTTCATTGAATTTGCACTCTCCCTTGAGCGTGGTAGTGAATATAATTTTTTAAAAGGTGTATCACTAGAAGGCTACCTCTATCCTGAAACCTATTATTTTACAAGAAATGCTACATCAAAGGTTGTAGCAGAGATTATGGTCAAGACTTTTATAGAGAAGGTAAGCTCGGCTATTGATGACACAATATTTAATGATAAGAACCGCCTACATGAAATTATAACCTT
>JBLYYQ010000085.1:0-4412 GCA_048550035.1 Nitrospinota bacterium | reverse complement strand
GATCCTGCTGTTAAGCTTTTCTTTGCAACATCTGCACTAAGCCAGACAGCACCCATCGGAAATCCATTTGCAATCCCCTTTGCCATGGTCACTATTGATGGTTTTGCTTTGGTATGTTCGTATGCAAGAAATTTCCCAGTCCTTGAACAACCTGTCTGTACTTCATCCATAATTAGCAAAACATTCTTTTGCTTGCAAAGCACGCTAAGCTTCTCTAAAAAATTTGCAGGCGGAATTCTTACTCCAGATTCGCATTGGATTGGCTCTACAATAACTGCTGCAGTCTTTGCATTAATTTTAGATGCAACATCCTTTATATCGCCATACTTGGCAAACTTCACTCCACTTAGTAGTGGTGTGAAACCTTTATGATATTTCTTCTGACCGGTTACAGATAGTGCCCCAAATGTTCGTCCATGAAATGAACCTTCAAATGCAATAAATTCAGTTTGCTTTGTAGATTGATTCGATGCATACAGCCGACTAGCTTTTAATGCACCTTCCACTGCTTCTGCACCACTGTTACAAAAAAAAACGCGACCCTTACCTATATGATTTACTAACAATTCTGCCATTACACCTTGACCTTCATTATAAAAATAGTTTGATACATGGGTGAGTCTTATGATGTTTTTCTGTATAAATTTACTCAATATTGGATTGGAATGTCCTAAATTAGTGACTGCAATTCCTGAGGTGAAATCAAGATAACGCTTCCCATCTGCATCCCAGACTGATGATTTCTTACCTTTAACTATTGCAATTTTGGATCGATTGTATGTAGATGCTACATACTTATCTGTTAATTCTATAATCTCTTTTGCACTTCGTTTCTTATCCATTTCGACTGAGCCTACTCCTCCTAGCTATTGGTTCACTTATGCTATTATAAAACCTCATAATAGCATAAATTCCTATTCCGTCAAATGAAACTGTTTTGAAATATTATTTTGATTATATTTTAATAGATTAAACTCTATCATTTGATAATATTCAGCTACTAAACTAGATTATACAATATCTTGATCTCATTCCAAATCATTGAAAAATGACTGAAAATTACTCTTTTATCATTAAATTTACAATGGTTCTTCTCATAATTTTGAAAATTCTGGAAGCCAATTAGAAAAATTGCGTTATAATTAAAAAAGTGATTTTAAATTTGATTGCGCTCACAATTTAAGGTGTTGAAACTTATTGTTAGTTGTTATGAGAGCTAAAGTTGTATTTCAGGTTGACTAAACTATGGATATAGAATTTTGGGGAGTGCGAGGCTCAGTGCCGTCACCAGGACCGGATACTTCTCAATTTGGTGGCAATACTGCCTGTGTTGAGATTCGATGCAAAGATGAACCTGTTATAGTTTTAGATGCAGGAACTGGCATACGTAAGCTTGGATATAAAATTGCCAATGAAAAACCTGCTACTGATATTGCTCTGCTCCTTTCACATACTCATTGGGATCATATTCAAGGTCTTCCATTTTTCGCTCCTCTCTTTTCTCCTCATTTTTCAATCAGCATCTACGGACCTGTTCATTACACAAAAAATCTAAAGGATATCCTCTCACTTCAGATGGAATATACATATTTCCCTGTCAGAGTAGAGGAGCTTGCTGCCAATATTAAATTCCATGATACTGGTGAATGTGAAATGCGAATCGGCAACAATGTTAAAGTTACAACTAAATTTGTTAATCACCCTGTGGTCTGTCTCTCTTATAGAGTTGAACATAATGGGAAATCGTTTACATATCTTACAGATCATGAACCTTATCATAGAGTTTATAACCGTATAGATCGTCTAGTTGCCAAAAATGAAGATCTTTATGAAGTTGCAAAAGCAGAGCATCAAGGGCTAGTTGATTTTATTCACGGAACCGACATGTTATGTATTGATGGGCAATATACTCCAACTGAATATGAAACCAAAGTAGGGTGGGGGCACTCGGCTCTAGACGATGCTTATGAGCTTGCATTTGAAGGGAAAGTTAAGGAGATGGTTGTCTTTCACCATGAGCCAGACCGCTCTGATGCTGAACTTCAACGGATGTTATATTCTTTGCAAGATCGTGCTTGGAAATCCAATTTAGAGGCAATACCTCTTAGGCTTGCCAGAGAACGACAGATTATTAAGATTTAATTTGCTCATCATATAGATAATGCTCCAACACTTTAGGCGATTTTTTCTAACAGGACTTTTAGTAATATTGCCGTTGATGGTGACAATATTTGTTGTCAAAACCATCTTTCTAACTTTAGATGGATTCTTTGGCCCCTATATTACACCACTACTTATCAAACTTGGGCTACCACTATCAGAAGAGTTTTTTATCCCAGGATTAGGGGTTATTGCGACTATAATCCTTATCTTTGTCGTAGGAGTTGTTACTACTAACTATTTTGGGAAAAAACTTTGGAATACTGGCGAAAAAATTGTCAAATATATTCCAGGGATTGGAATTGTTTATAATGCTGCTAAACAGATAATAGATACTTTTTCGATTAGTGACACAGCGGCATTTAGTAAAGTTGTCCTTTTTGAATACCCAAGGAGAGGTACTTGGTGTTATGCCTTCATCACAGGGAGAGCAACAGGTGAAGCTGAGTATAGAACGGCTGCTAATCTTGTAAATGTTTTTGTTCCGACAACACCTAATCCTACTTCTGGATACCTTTTATTAGTTCCAAAAAATGATCTAATTGAATTAAGCATGAGCATTGAAGATGGGATTAAAATGGTAGTATCAGGAGGAATATTGACCCCTGAATATCACGCATTGACTCAGAAAGAGAATGATATGGAGTTTAAACCAGAAATAATTGAATATAAGGTTGATAAAACTAAGCTAACAGAGCTAGCCAAAGGTCATAATGGTATGATTAAGGTTGTTGTTGATCTTGGAAGCAGAAGGATGGCTGCAGGTGCAAAGTGGCATTCTGACCTAAAGTTAATCCTAGAAGAGAGTGGTTCGAAATCTAGCGACCTGCTTGGAGCAAAGTTGTATCTTGATGATAAGAGTATCTCTTTTGTGTCACAGATCAATATCGGACATCAATATTCTACCAATGATGAAGTCACAGATCAGTCAGCTAAAGATACGATAGAATCTATTATCAGAGAGCAACTTACATAGTAGATAGCATTTGAGATCTGGCAAGAAGCCGATCTCTATCATTTTTATCGTCGCCTATAATAATCAGTGGCAACTTTCCACCAAACGATTCTTGGATAATAATCCCACGCTTCTGGTCAAGATCAAAAAGATCGCTAGCTAATAGTTTGAGTATCTCTTTAACGCTAACCTCTCTTCCTAACTCCACTTGTAAATATGCAGTCCGCTCTGTAGGTCCGAATTGGAGCGGATTACCATTGAAGAGTCGATTGATATACCATATGGCATGTGTTGAGCTGTTATGTCTAGCATTAAACTCAATTGGGTATAGTCGATTGTTGCTGTCTAAGATAAAATCTATCCCTAGCAGACCTTTGTAGCCAAACAAAATAACTTCTGAGATGAGCTTCTCTATGATTTTTTCAAATTCTTCTAGTAGCGATTCTGATTCAGCAGGGAAAAATAGGTTGCCGATATGACTTTTTCGATCTTGATCTAATATTTCCTCCGATAGAGAGAAAATATGAGATTCTTCATCGGTGATATAAAGTTGCAGATTGAATGTTTTCTTGATCTTAATTGATTCTTGTAATATGAAAAAGGCTGTAGGGAGTGATCGATTCAAAATTTTCATAGCAAGCTCTCGATTTTGCTTGCTATCTAGAAAATATATCCCGCTTCCTCCTAGTGAATAAGGACTTTTTAGGATTAAAGGTTGATTTGAGTTTAAGATTCTATATGCAGCTGCTCTTGATGAGAGAAGATCAGTTTTGATCTTATTAACACCAGCGTCATCCAAGATTTTATCAAAGACAACTTTACTATTTAGCATAGTTACAACTTCAGGTGGCGATAGATTGATGCTCTTAGAATTATTGAGTCTGATCTTATCATTGAGCTTTGTTGGCATATAAGTTTCAATATGTGAGCTCCAAGTTGTAACTATAGAGTGTAGCTTTGGATCATTAATTATATCATCAATCAATGTATTTTGATCGCTATTAGCTAGGATAGAGATATTAGCTTTTAGTCCAATATCGGTGAAAAACTCCAACAAGAGTCTATCTACATTTGCATCAACTATAACTGTGTCAGACTCTTTTGCCATAAAGATAGCACGAGTTGATAGCTGCTTGAAACTTCGATTCGCATGTTGCATATTAGCCTGATTCCATATCGTAGGACCTGCAGGGTCAAACCAGACCGATTCAATAAATAGTATCGGTTCATCGAGGAGCTTGTTGATAGTCAGGTTGGGATTGGTGGTAGAATCTGAATGTACTGACTGCTTATCCAT
>JBLYYQ010000084.1:0-14684 GCA_048550035.1 Nitrospinota bacterium | reverse complement strand
TTATTCCCTCATCTGAATTCTGATCAGATCTATATTTCTGTAAAAATGAGACTACAATATGATTTGCAAAATATGAAATCTGGATATTGCTAATCGAAACTTCAATCGACTTGCTCACTGTAAAGAGTCGAGTCTTCTTTGATTTCCACTTATTGATAGTTATCCCATCTGTATTAAAACTAGCATCATAAAAAGAGACATAATGATCAATATCACGACTTTCCCAACCTTTTATCCAATATTGCAAGAACTGTTCTATCTTGTCAGATTTAGCTCTATCAACAGTTTTGTTGCCAGTTGGTGTTCGACTTGATATCGCAAGCCGGTTTGGGAGCTTCCTGATTTTAATTGAAATTGAGTTATCGACACTCTTAATATCGTAATTAAAATCGTTCTCAATTTTAATCTCCATCCTAACAATATTAGAATTTCTAAAAGATTGTATTCGTATCTCACTTGCAAATTTAGAATCCAATTCGATTCTATCTTCAATCTGACCTTTGGAGATGTTTTGTAGCTCAACGGCTAGTCTGGTTGGACTCTTTAATTTATAAGAGATAAACTCTATTTCTTGATCTGCGCTAACATCAATTGTTAATAGATTATCTTCTATATCAGTCGATATTTCAGAAATTATCGCAACCTCACCGCGACCTTCGAATGTGCTACCAACTGAGATGCAAGCTTGAAGAGATACTAGCAGTGCAATGAAAAATAATCTGTACATAGCAAAGTTACAATAGTGGTAAATTAAAAATTAACATCGTAAGTATACTATAACTTAAAATTAATTAGTTAAACTTTTTAGAGTTGCCTAGAGCTTACAAAAAAATTCTTTTCTATAAACTCGGTTAGCTCCTCAAGTCCGATTCGCTTGCTTGCACTAATCGCAATTGCATTATTTCTCATAATCTCGTTTTGTACTACCTGCTCATCGGCGAGATCAATTTTATTTAATACAACCTTTATCGGAATATGATTTAGATCAAGATTTTCTATAATCTGGTTAACGGTTTTGATTGCTGACTCATAGTTGGAAGCTGAGACATCTATCAAGTGTAATAGCAAATCTGCACTTTGCAACTCTTCCAACGTAGATTTGAATGCATCAAGTAGATTGACCGGCAGGTCTCTGATAAAGCCTACAGTATCAGAAAAAAGTAGCTCAATATTTCTAGGATAGCGAGCCTTTTTGGTCGTTGGATCTAATGTAGCAAAGAGTTTATCTTCAACTAGTACCGATGATTTTGTCATTGAGTTTAATAGTGTAGACTTGCCAGCATTGGTATATCCTACAATTGCAACGTGAGCAATATTGGATTTTTCTCTTCTAGATTTACGCTCTTTACGTCCTGAGGCTAGCTTATCAATTCTTTTATTAATAATTCGAATCCTATCTAGTATCCTACGTTTGGCAATATTGGCTGTGGTTTCTCCTGGACCTCTCATCCTTATGCCACCTCTTATCCTAGAGAGTGCATCCTCCTTCAGAGATAGTTTAGGGAGTATATATTTTAACCTAGCAAGTTCAACCCTAAGTTTACCATCAATACTATTTGCTCTCCTTGCGAATATCCGGAGTATTAATTCTGTTCTATCTAATAGTGGGATATCGGTAATCGACTCTATATACCGTATTTGGCGAGTGGTTAGCTCATTGTCAAATAGTATAAGATCGCACTGAAGTGTCATGGTCCTTAGTATCATCTCATTTAGCTTACCTTTCCCTAAGTGATACATTGGATTTTGCTTCGAATTTGCTACAATAACCCTATCTTCAACAATTATATCTTCTGTCCTTGCAAGCTCTTCTAGCTCGTCAACTCTCATTTTGGCTTCGGTTGGCGGAAGGTCTGATACATGGACTAGCATCGCTCGAAGAGTTGAGCTTGCCGTCGATTTTCCTTGTTGTGTAGAAAAATGAGACTCAATATTACTGAGGAACTTTCTATACTTAGTATCAAATTTGATAAAAGGGATCGGTGTTTCTATCTGCCATGGATATTTAGGATCTTTACCAGGCTGAAGGCTCGCCATATATGCTAATGATGGCTGACCTTGATTTTCTAAGCCGATAGCTAAAATCAGATCTAAGCGTAGTGAGGCTAGATCATTTAGATCGTCAGTACTTAATGGTTCATTACTAAGATGTGTATGGATTAATCGAAGTCCTAGTAGTCTATTAAGTCCAGTTCGCAATCGTGGCAGCTTTGGAATTAAGAGCTCCTTTTTGCTGCCTACAATAAGATATTCAATCCTACCACGTCGATTAATTAACAATCCTATTTGACGGTTCAACTCGTATGATAGCTTCGCTAGTGTCAAACCGACTTCGTAGCTAATAACTGAGTCTAGTGGTGTCTTTCGTTGTGCTAGGCGAGTTAGCGCCCTTCTATGAGACGGTTTCAGGGATATTAAATCGCCGACTAGTTCTTTGATTAGATCCTCATACGTTGATTTAAAGTGGGTTTAGTAATGTGTCAACTAATCTTCTTGCAATCAGTCTGCCGACTCTATCTTTTGCTGACTCTTTTGCAATTTCAGACTGGCTGATGTCCGATGTCACACTATAAGTCTCAGTTTCTACTAACCGTTGAGATGATATTAGCTCTTTGCTCTGATTATCTTCTAATGTGAAACTGATACTGATAGTTAAAATATAGCTAGTTGCCATATTATCACTTCCGATTGAAGCAGGGCGTAACTTATATTTGGTTATGTAACCTCTCAAAATGGAATCGGCCGATTCTTTACTCGTTACTACTAAACTAGAGTGGTTTATTAACTCTTTGATTGTATAGTCTGTTATTAGCAGATCAAGTTTAGGTTCATCTGTCTTATTATCAAATGCAACTACATTGATCGATTTTATATTTGTGGACTTGAACTCTTCTGATTTGTAAATGGAATATCCACATGTTGTAAAGTTCAAAATCGATACTACTAGTACAAATATTTTATAATAAAAATTCAAAATAGCCCTAAAAGTTTTGAGAACAATTTATTATTCCAGATTATCGTTCAAGTTTTTCGTATCTAATTCTAAAGTTGCCAATGTTTTTTCCATTATGTTCAAAATAGTCAAATATTTGAACTTTATAATATTCTTTACCTATCAATAAAATATAGACTGCACCATTAGGGCGGATATCATGTTTGCCAGTAACATTGTAGCGATACCATCTAGGAGATCTGAATATTGATCCATATTGATCCTGAAAATAAGCGAAAGCATCTGAGGCATCTGTTATAGATTTAAAGTTGACCCCATATTCCTTTGAAACTAATGCTTCGGCCATTCCAGAACCGTTGACAGATGAATTAAGATATATATTACCATCTAATTTATCAAATTTAATATCCCACGCAAGATCTTTAACTGGGGCATCTTTCCCGTCTTTAAAGGAGATTGCATTGCCAATATTTAATGCAATCTGTTTTACCTCGTCAAATGGAGCAGATCTCTCTTTTTGGACTGCATATTCGAGTACGACTGTTTTGCCATCATCGGTGATTTCGTTGAATTTTACTTTGGCAAAGCTTTTACCATCTGCTAATTTTAGCTTCCATCCTTTGTTAGGAACTAATTTCCATTTATCATCTTGCTCTAATCGCCAATCGCAAATTACAGGATCAATACTCTCTTCTCGTAGTTTCAACTTAGCAGGAAGAAGCTTTAAACTATTAAATGTTGCTTTGAAATCGTCGTCGGTAAGCTTTAGGAACTTATCGCGCGAAATCTTAGACGGTTCAATCGCACATCCTCCACGAATATTACCGCCACCTGTTGTCGAGCTATTTACAATAACCAGTGAGCGACGAAAGGCTAAAGTCCAATTTTTGTTACTTTTAGCATCAATATCTGAAATATCTAGTGCTGACCCACTTTTCAAGTCTATGTAGCTAGTCGGCGGATCTTTTGGATCTGCACCAGTTAGCTCAGTCCCCTCAGGAGCGAAAACTGTTAGTTCATCGCAAGACATTATTGCTCACCTTAAATTAGGAAATATACTTTATGATATTAGCATAACTAGAAGATTCTTTATCACTAAATTTCAATAAGCTGCTTTTACTTGTATAAAAATATAAGCCTGCTATCATTAAAGAGTAATTTCAAGACAAGAGGGCAGAAGATCTATTATGCAACAAAATTTCAATTCAATTGCAATCGGTAATAATCTTCAATTAGCAGTGGTACGAGATAGAGATGGACTCTTTACAATCGATTCAGATATGGAATATCTTACTACAGCTAATAAAGTTGTTAGGCTGCAATATGGATCGAATGTCTATTCAAAAGTAGTAACCTTGCCTCCTATCCCAGAGAATGAGATCAATGCTACCCTTGCAATCAATGAGCAGTCTGCGATACCGTTTAAGGCCAATAATAGAAAAATAGCTAGAACGGTTATTACACGATCGGATGAAAGTCAAACGCTCTTGATGAGTGCATTTAATATTACAGAAATAAGTAAAGCATGAGATATCAAGGTTGGCAATAAGGTTAAAAGGTGTAATAAGATTCCTACCATTCCATCCGCTCTGCAATCTGTTGTCGCAGCTGATCCTTGGTTTGAAAACAATTGTACTATGATTGCCTGTATTGAGTCAGAGGTCATTAGTATAAATATATTTGAGGATCAGATACTCAAATTCAGTCGTGAGATAGTTGCTGATATTGATGCAAGCGATGAAATGGTTGCCACCGACATATTACGAGCATTAGATTACTGGGGAGGTATAACAGATTCCCTTCCGATCAATGTCCATACCATTGGATCTAAAGCGTATAACAAAGATATTTTAGATCGGCTCAATGCATTACTGATTACCAATCTTGGGCCTTATGAATTTAATAATAGTCGATATCGTGATCAGATTAAGTTTGCTTATAAAGGAAAACATGCGCACTTGATCGGAGCGCTACTATGATGATAAAGAGCAGATTAATCTATCATTATCATTTGTTGATCTTACAAAGCATGTTCTAGTTGCTAATAAGAAACAATCAGTTGCAGTGATAGCTATATTAATCATTGCACTCTTATTTGGAAGCTTAGTCATTAGCCACGCAAAAAGAAATTTCATTATTGCGGCATTGCAAACGGAGCTTGGGCAGTTAGAAACTACGAACAATTCTATTATTCAAAAGAAGTCTGCATTAGAGAAGCTGCAAGAAGAAAATCGAAATCTAAAGAACAAGCTACAGGCAATTTCTATGAAAGAGGGTCTACGCTTAAACTTCGAAAAGCAGTTTAGATGTGTTGCTGAATCTACAATTACACGAACACTATGGGAACTATCAGTGACAACCTCTGGTAGTTTCAAAGAGAGTGACTTTCATTCTTTTGCTAGGATGGTTGGTGCTGATCTGATTATTGCCAATCGGGTTGTTCAAGATGGCGATAATGTAGATATATTGAGTGTAACCCACAGTTCGCTAGAGCCGATAACTAAAAAAAATCGAGCGTGGTGGCGATTAAAAATACCGATGAATCAGCTTGATATTGAAGATGGCGATTTTGGAACAATCGTTTTGCCCAATAGGAAAAGTGCAAGATCAAAGTTAGACCTCAAGATTAGTAGGTATCCTAATGTTCAAGATATAGATTTGGATATGGTCACAGTTGTTCCGATTAACGATCAAATAACTGCTAGTAGGAGCTGATGGAGAGAATTTAATCGCACAAGATTTTTTGCCAAAATTAATGGTCGGAAACTTGAATTTCAGCCAGATGGAAGCTTCCAGACTCAGATAATACTCGAAGGGAAACAGATAGTAACGATCGGCTACTATATCTATTACCTAAATAGTAACGATCAGATGGTAAAGTTCGAAGAACCAGTGACAAAGAGAGTACAGATAGATAGTAAACCTGCTTATAATTATCAAATCGAATTTAGTGGGAAGATTGTCAACAATAATGGATTGTTAATATCAAAGCTTACAAAATCAAGGGTAAATAGCTCTCAATAAAAGATCGCTATTATTTACCCATTAATAGTTCTTTTAGATATTTGCTATATCGAAACATGACGGTTTTTTTAGGTGGGACATCTACAGTGTGACCTGTCCTTGGGTTTCGTCCAATTTTGCTGTTTCGCTGTTTAACACGAAAGCTTCCAAAGCCACGTATCTCAACTTTGTCACCACTCTTGAGCGCATTAATAATAGTGTCGACAAATATAGTAAGAATCTCATCAGCCTGCTTCTTCTCAACATTGATTTTATCAGCTAGCTGTTTAGCAATCTTTGACTTAGTTACCTTTGTGCTACTTTGCTCATCTACCACAATTATTCTTTCTGATCAGGCAATATATTTAATAATGCTCTCAAGTTAAGTTCAATTATAGCGCAAATACCCTAAGTTGTCTACTCATCACCGTTTGCATAGACATCCTCAAACTGAGTATCGACATATTGGTCTATCATATTATTTAGTCGATCTTGAAAATAATCTATATCAGCAATATCGTTAAGGTTGTCTAAAAAATGACGCGACAGTAGCTGTAATAGTGTCTCCACATCTTCCAATGTTGCATTATTTTCAACAAGTTTCTCATTAACTAATGAAACAATCTGATCAATTTTTTCCATATTCATCTTTTTTCTGTTAGTAATCTACAAGGGTAATTATATCTGTATCCCTACAATGCTAGCAAGCTAATTTTAAACAACTTCAATAACTGTATATTCGATCTAATTAATTAAATCAAATTACAACTATTATTTACATTTAAGCAACTCTAACGGAGCAGTTTATATTCCATAGTGAACTTAACTGGGAACGGGAGCTTATCTGACTCTTTTGGTGCTGGGAATGGTGCAGACTTGTATATTGCTTCTTGAGTTGCACTCCTGAGCATAGCAGGAGCATTTACAGTTTCGATATTTGCAGGCATCCTATCAGTTCCTATAATGAACGAGACTTCAAACTCAGCTTCAAGATTTCGGCGCCTTGCTTCAATCGGATAAAATCTATTCTTCTCAATCAGATACTTAACCTCACTTAAATATTGGTTATATGCTGCTGCCGCTGCCTGATCTAAGGTATCATCGTTGGAGGTCGGATTGGTATCTATAGAGTCAGAACTGACCCTAGCTAGCTCTTGCTTATCGATAAACTTATTGTCTATCTCATTTTGAGAGCTATCTTTGTTGCTATCTGGTTGAGTAGTGGTGGCTGCTTGCAGAGGTTGGCTATTAACAAGGTTCACGATAGCATTCTTTGTTGTTTGATAGTTGTTATCAACCCAAGACGTAGCAAATACAAGTCCAATAACGAGACCTAAATGGACAGTAACTGACAATAATGTCGCAACAAGCCATTTGATATTATAATCCATATTTACACTTCGATGATTCATTTTACAGATATCCGATTTAGGAAGTCAGAGATGGCTAAAACCGCCTTCTTACATGCTCCCTTATCACCAAGAGCAAGCTTGACTTGATCAAATTCCTCGCGGATAGATCCTAACATAATTTTATTCCCCAAAATTGAAATCACTGACGTGGCTATGTTATGTGAAGTCATCTGATATTGCAATAGCTCTGGAACAATTTTTTTATTCGCAATTATGTTCGGCAGCCCCACCCATCTAGAATAAGTTAAAGTGCTTGCTAATAAATATGAGATAAAGTCCAGTTTGTAAACGATTACCATCGGAACACCTGCGAGTGCTATTTTAAGTGTGACAGTCCCAGCTTTGGCAATTAAAAAATCGCAACTATTTATGAAATTCCAACTATCAGCCTCTATAATTTTGATATTTTGACCACTTTTTCTTACAATTTCATTGATAAAATCATAAGAAATTGACTCACTTTTTGAAATAATAAATTCAGCATCAATCTTTTCCGTGATGATTTTTGTTGCTTCTAATATAGTTGGAAGCAGAGTTCTAACTTCACTCTCTCTTGAGCCTGGCATGATCCCAATGAGAGTTTTTTCGCTAGTCACCCCAATTCTTTCTAATGCGATTGCCTTTGACGGAATATCCTCTAACTCATCTAAGATAGGGTGACCATAGAAACGAGAATCAATTCCATAACGATCGTAAAATTCTTGCTCAAACGGGAGGGCAAGAAAGAGAACATCTACTAGTTTTTTGACAGTTTTGATCCGATATCGGCGCCATGCCCAAAATTGTGGCACAATATAGTAAAATATCGGAATTCCTACTTTATCTGCAATTTTAGCGACTCGCAGATTAAAATCAGGCAGATCTATCAATATCACTGCATCATAATTGTTGGTATTGATCTTCTTTTTTATATCTTGAAATACATTCCAATAGAATTTGATTTTACTAAGCGAATTTTTCACCCCTACACTTGCCATTTCAGAGGAGTCATAGAAAGTGACGCCACCTGCCCTGCGAAAGTTCTCACCACCAATACCTTCAACTTTGGCAGCTGGAAAGACCTCTTTTAAGGTTGCGACCAGTCGTCCGGCATATAGATCGCCAGATAGTTCGCCTGCGATCACCAAAAATCGTTTCAATGGTGGCTCTTGAATACCAACTAAATTAGCTAACTGTTCTATCGAATTCATTCTGATTTAATTGCAAAGTTATAAACTAGTATATAGTAAAACAGGATCTGATGTAACTTCACAGGGTCTCTCCTAATCCAATATTCAAATAAAAAGGATTATACTTCACTTATAATAGTAAACAGTTTCAAAGCAAAAGAGCTAGTTAAAAATTCATATCTATTTAAATTTGCAATATTTAGCTAAATATTAATCGTAAAAATTTGAAATTTTGCTCTTGGCAGACCTTTAGATCGGTTCAGCTTCTTCAGATTATTAAGATAAGGCAAATCATCATCGCAAAGGTAGATCAAAGTTTTTATCTGTAAAGTAGAGAGTTTCGCAAACTTGCTATATAATGAGCTATGTTTGGAATTTCTTTTGCTGCTGATTCGTTAATGTCGCTTTCAACTGTCGGACCTTCGATTCGCGATAAGCTTGCAAAAGTCAAAATCGATTCTATTGCAGATTTAATCTGCTATTTCCCATCTAGGTATGAATTCAGAGGGAAATCAAAGAAGATTGCAGATCTTAACGTTGCTCAATTTGAGACTATTATAGCAGATGTGATAAGTGCAAGGGCGATATTTGCATATCGGCGTAAATTTTTTGAAGTCCGTTTTGCAGACGAGAGTGCGAATATTCAAGCATTATGGTTTCAGGCAAACATCAAATATTTAAAAGAGCGATTCAGTGTAGGATCAAGATGGATTGTTCAAGGCAAAGTTAGTGCAAATAGACGATCCATACGGCAATTTATTCATCCTGAAACAGTCAAGTTTAGTGAAAAAGAGGCTCTAGAGAATGAGGAGCAGGGAGAATCAATAGTTCCAATATATCCATTAACTGAAGGTGTTAGTCAAAATCGGATACGAAAGTTAATCAATATAGCACTACTTCACCTCGATAAATTGGAAGATTATCTACCAGAGAGAATTAATGATAAATACAATTTACCAACTCTGCATGAATCTATTAGTCGACTTCATAATCCATCGATAAATGAAGATGTTGCTATGCTTAATGATCAATCTACTACTGCGCATAAAAAGTTAATCTTTAACGAGCTATTCTTAACACAATTAGCACTTGCGAATAAACGGGCAAAAGAGAGAAGTAGTATGACTAGCATCCCGTTTACAATCGACAAGCTATTACAAGAGAAGGTCAGCAAGATATTCCCATTTAGCTTAACTAAAGGTCAATCGAATGCGGTATCTGAGATCATATCAGATCTTAGGAGTGGGTTTAAAATGAACCGAATGATTCAAGGTGATGTAGGATCAGGTAAGAGTGCAGTCGCAATCGCAACCATACTCTTTGCAGTCGCAAACAGACGCCAAGCTGTGATAATGGCACCAACTGAAATATTAGCTAATCAACATTATAATAATCTGCAAAAATTCCTTCTTAATTATCAACCTAAGCTTCGAGTAGAGCTTTTAACATCTGCGGTTAAAAACAAAAAATCAATTATATCTAGAATTGCCAACAATGAAGTAGATATAACGATAGGAACTCATGCATTAATTCAAGATGGAGTAGAGTTTATGTCGTTAGGTGTTGCGGTGATTGATGAGCAGCAACGATTTGGTGTTCTGCAGCGTGCGAAGCTAACAGCGGTTGGCGATGATATACATACTTTAATTATGAGTGCGACCCCTATCCCAAGAACTCTTGCGATGACTGCGTATGGTGATTTAGATATTACCCGAATTGAAGATAGTCCTCCTGGCAGGAAAAGGATTATTACAAAAGTTTTTCAACCATCTGATTCTGATGCTGGATTTGAAATTATTAGAGAAGAAGCTAAAGAAAATCATCAGACATATATTGTCTGCCCATTGATTGAGGAGAATGAAAAACTTGAGTTAAAAGCAGCTGAATCGATATATGAATCTTATAAGAATGATCTACTTGCCAATCTTAAAGTTGCACTCATTCATGGAAGAATGCCATCAACAAAAAAAGATGAGATCGTTCAAGATTTTGTTAATCGTAAGATAGATGTATTAGTATCGACAACTGTTGTAGAGGTTGGAATGGATGCACCATTTGCGACAGTTATGATGATTGAAAATCCAGAGCAGTTTGGATTAGCACAGCTACATCAATTGCGAGGGCGGGTAGGGCGTTCTAAATTCCAATCTTACTGTCTACTAATGGCAAGTAACAACTCAAGTGCCAATCCAAGCAAGAAGCTGCAAGCGATGGAGAATTATTTTGATGGATTTAATATTGCAGAGCAAGATTTAATATTACGAGGTGCTGGTGACATCTTAGGAGTCAAACAGTCTGGTATTGCAGATTTCAAATTAGCTGATCTTGTTAAAAATCAACGAGCACTTGTTTTCGCAAGGGGTGAAGCTCAAGGGGTAATCGAATCTGACCCTGAGCTTCTATCTTCTGAAAATCAGCATCTTCGAGAGGCACTTAAAAAGTATAACAGTGAGTTTAAGCTCGCAAAGGTAGGGTAATCTATTCTAAATTAGCTTTCAATCTTTCAAGCTTGATATTTGCGAGTGCAAGTTCATCTTTAGTTTTCTGAACAATACTTTCAGGAGCATTCTTTAGGAATTTTTCATCAGCTAACTTCATCTTTAAACCTGCAATATTTTTGTCAACTTTAATGAGAGATTTCTCTAATTTTTTATGCCACTTATCAATTTCAACTAACCCTTGTAAATTGATAAAAAGTTCAAGGCTAGTTGCAATTGCGATTACGGCATCTTTAGGCTTGTCATTCCTTGTCTCGATAAACTTTAGTCTAGCACTAGCTAGCTTGTTTATAAACGGGGTATGAGCTTCTAACATAGCTAACCTTGCAGGATCGCTCTCTTTGCTAATTTGAACCTCTACTACTGTTCCAGGGTTGATCTGTAGTTCAGCTTTAACGTTTCTGATGGCAGTTGTAATCTCGATTATGATTGCTACTGCATCTTCAATATCAGTATCGATTTTAGATTGATCGACCTCAGGATAGTTAGCAAGTGCAACAAAAGTTCCAGACGGTTTAAAATGACTCCAAAGTTCTTCTGTGATAAAAGGGATAAATGGATGCAAGGCTCGCAAGATAGTTTCAATTGTGAATACCAGAGTATGCTTTGCAGCTTCACCACCATCTTCTGTTCCGAACAAGCGTGGCTTGATTACCTCTAAATACCAGTCGCATAGTTCTCGCCATGTAAATTGATACAAAATAGCAACCGCATCGTTAAAGCGATAACTATCTAATGCTGCTCTAGTCTCCTTTATTGTCTGATTCAATCTTGATATTATCCACCGATCAAATAGCTCTAGATCGCTCCGATCGATAGATACCTTATCAAATTCAAACTTATCAAGATTCATCAGTGCAAATCTAGATGCATTCCAAATTTTATTACAAAAGTTTCGATAACCTTCAATCCGCTCTTTGTTTAATTTGATATCGCGCCCTTGTGCAACTAGAGCTGCTAATGTTATCCTCAATGAATCTGTTCCATACTCTTTGATTGTATCGATCGGATCAATAGTATTGCCAAGCGATTTAGACATCTTAGCCCCTGCAGCATCGCGTATAAGTGCATGGATATAAACAGTCTTAAAAGGTGGCTTACCAGTAAAGTGAATACCCATCATTATCATCCTTGCAACCCAAAAGAAGATGATATCAAACGATGTGATTAATGTTGAAGTTGGATAGAATGTTTTCATTTCATCAGTTTTATCTGGCCAGCCTAGTGTAGAAAATGGCCAGAGTGCAGATGAAAACCAAGTATCGAGGACATCCTCATCTTGTTTGATATTGAGTGAACTACATTTTTCACATCGACTAGGAGGTAGTTCTGCGACTGTTATGTGAGTACAATCAGAACAGCTCCATGCCGGAATTTGATGTCCCCACCATAGTTGACGCGAGATACACCAATCCTTAATATTTCCCATCCAATCAAAATAGAGATTCGCCCAATTGGCAGGGAGAATTTTTATATCACCATCCTTCACAGCTTTAATAGCAGGTTCAGCAAGTGGCTTAGCTTTAACAAACCATTGTGTGGAGATGGCTGGCTCAATGATGGTTTGACATCTATAACATGTCCCGACCGAATGACGGTATGGCTCTGTCTTAACTAACTTACCTTCGGTTTCTAGTTCGGCAATGATCTTAGTTCTTGCTTCTTCGCGACTTAATCCTTCGTAATGCAATCCGTTGCTATTAACAGTTGCACTCTGATCAAAGATATTAATAAACTCTAGGCTATGCTTTCTACCTAATAAAAAGTCATTTAGGTCATGAGATGGGGTGACTTTCAACGCACCAGATCCAAACTCCATATCAACATACTCATCTGCAATAATCGGGATTTCTCTATTTGCAATCGGCAATATAGCTTTTTTACCAATCAATTTTTGATATCGACTATCGTTAGGATGAACACAGACAGCACTGTCACCAAGTAATGTCTCAGGACGGGTGGTTGCAATTATAAATTCGTCATCATAACCTTTGACTTGATAACTTATATGCCACATAAAGCTATCTTTTTCTTGATGCTCAACCTCAATATCAGATAAAGCAGTAAGGCAGCGTGGACACCAGTTAATAATATATTCGCCTTTATAAATGAGCCCTTCGTTATAGAGAGTGACAAAGACTTTACGCACAGCCTTTGATAAACCGTCATCCATTGTGAATCTCTCTCGATCCCAGTCGGCACTAGCTCCTAGCTTCTTTAACTGAGAGATAATGGTTCTGCCATAGAGCTCTTTCCAATCCCAGACCTCTTTTTCAAATGCTGCCCGACCAATCTCTTCTTTGCTCTTACCTTCTTTGGCTAATTTTTTCTCTACGACATTTTGCGTCGCGATCCCCGCATGATCTGAACCTGGCACCCATAATGCGTTAAAGTTGTCCATCCTCTTGTAACGGATAATGATATCTTGCAATGTGTTATTTAATGCATGACCTATATGAAGGATACCTGTAACATTAGGTGGCGGGATTACTATAGTAAATGGCTCCTTCTTACTTTTAGGATCTGCATGAAATATATTTTCATCTAGCCATTTAGTAGTTATCTTATCTTCAACTGAAGATGGCTCATAGCGCTTTGATAATTCTAGCAATTTTATTCTCTATTATTTTCTTAGAAGTTAAAAAACTCAGTTAAGTACCCTTTAAAAACAAAGGGTTGCAGGCACTGTTTTATCTAAAGGGACAGTACAAAGGCAGGTTAGCATGAAAATAGAGAAAGAACAATTGCTTTTATTTGAGCCGAGAAGTCTGCCTGCTTGGGACGATGTGGACTATCTCATCAATAAAAGAGAGAGTGAGCAAAACGATAGTAGCAATGGAAAGAAAGATAAGATGATTAACTATACCGATGGCGAGTTTCGGTATGGTTCAGTAGCGAGCCTGTACGGATTAGAGGTGGCTACTGACCGCAATCATAGGTGACGCTAGGAGAGGTACGCAAGCTGATAAGAAGCTATCAGAATATATCGGGGTAGGCGACCTATCCGCTACAGAGGTCTCAAACTGAACTAGCTTATTCATTAGTTGAACATAAAGAGCAGGGGGAAGATCAAAGCAGGTCGCTACCTTGCTAACAGACGAAAGGTATTGGCGATTGATGAAGAACAACGGCTATTAAAAAGTGATATGCAAGCGTTAGCCAAAGCGATGGATGAAGGACTGCTCCAGAGCCATTAAATAATAAGCAAAATCAATGATTTAGCTTCAAGGTAGGTTCTTTCTAGGGCAAATGAAGCCGCAGGTCTATTCGTACCAGATGAAGTCACAACCTTTCGCACCATATATAGCCTTAGTTTTGCTTGAATGGCGATTAACAAAAAGCAGAAAAAGTGTTGATTCCATTCTATACAAACTAGCTTTGATCTGTATGCAGATATATGCACAGTAAACAAAAGCAAGGATATGATTAAATATATTTAAAGGAGTCAAGCTTGCAACTATTGTGAGTGGGGCTTTTTGCTTTCTAGCTCCCAAGGTCATAAGAATAAGGATAAGAGGTTTTTTGAGGTGGCATGATAGTTGATTATTTTTCAAGGGGTTAACGTGATAAGCAAACGATATTAACAATTCTGCAGGATCTTCACTCTGGTTCATCCGTTAGTTTTAAATCGTCTGGTTGATTCACTTTC
>JBLYYQ010000083.1:0-4452 GCA_048550035.1 Nitrospinota bacterium | reverse complement strand
GGAAATACTTCTAGCTTTACTTTTCCTTTTAACCGTTTATTCACCGTATCTGCTAGAAGGTTTGCAGCTTTCCCTTTTGGAGTACTCTTACTTACAACATGTGAAAATTTGATTACATACTCTTTTGCGATTGATTGGCTAGATACAACTAAAAGTGCGACAATACTTAATGATAATGCCCTTACTATACTTTTCATAACTCCCCCAATATAATTTATGAGTAAACTACTTATTATTGATTCTGTTCATTTGTAAGTGCTACGAAAAGTAATAACACTATAGAGGAAACGATGTCAAGAAAAAGATTATGTCAGAAAAGTTTATCTGAAGAAAACAAATCCCCTAATTGTGAATGAAAAGAGCATCATATTTCGCTGCTATTTAAGATATCTGAAAATATATAAAGTTAATTCTCAGCCAGCACCTTTCACTGTTAATTCATAAGGTTAACCCAGCTATTCAAGAATTTGCTTGAAATAAATATTTGGGTTTGTAGCGAGGGAATTGTAGAATTAATAAAAATTATTTACCTAGTAACGAAACTTCTAAAAAGAAATGTTGCGCCTATAAACATTACTGCAACAGCAAGCATTAAAAATGTTGGAGTAGTGTATATACCTTCATTTTTGACAACAACCAATGTAATAAATGTATATGTTGCGGCAGGTAAAAATATAAGCAAATTTTTGCCGAGTGGAGCTGTCGATCTGAATATTAGCAAGGTAATTGTTAAAACAAATAGAAACAAAAATAGAGGATGAAAAATAAGAGTTAAAGGGCTGTTTGATATTTCGAAAAACCAACCTTTAATCATCGAAAAAGTCGCATTCTCCCAGAAGTATGAAAATTTACTAATTAGATCGCTAAACATTTTACTTAACCTTTCAAACTTATGATTTATAATACTGTAACTTAAACTACTACTTTAGTCAAACAGTAAGATAGATTGATCTAAAGCATTGCCAACAATAAATTTCATTATTGTATAGCAGATGAATCTCAATTTTCTCCTTTAAATTACAAAAGTCTGCGAAGCATAGTCTATCAGAGTCAAGCAGAATAGAGGAGCCGGCAGTAGAATAATGAAATAATAAGAGAAAATCGCTTTATAATTGCGTTAAGAAGAGAGATGGAGTATCGTTGCATTTTCAATTTATGGTGATTAGGTGGGTTTAAGTTGCGGGATAGTAGGATTACCGAATGTCGGTAAGTCAACATTATTTAATTTATTGACATCAGCAAATGCGGTTGCGGAGAATTATCCATTTTGTACTATCAAGCCAAATGTTGGGATTGCTAATATTCCGGATCACCGTCTAAAACGTCTAGCCGATCTATCAGGTTCTAGGAAAATTGTGCCATCGACGCTTGAGGTAGTTGATATAGCAGGATTGGTAAAGGGTGCAAGTCAGGGCGAGGGTCTTGGCAATGAGTTTCTCGGACAAATTCGGAATGTTGATGCGATTGTTCATCTTATCCGTCTATTTGACGATGAGAATGTTTCACATGTTTTAGGTGAGGTCAATCCTCATGCCGATTTAGATATTATCAAGACTGAACTTATATTGAAAGATATCGAAACTGTTGATAAGCGAATCGCCTTACTTACTTCTAGATCTAAAGCAGGTGATAGACAATTGCGCCAGATGGTTGATAATCTCCAAATATTAAAAGGTAAGTTAGGCGAGGGGATACTGGCCAAAGATAGTATGGAAACTGAAGCCGATAAATATCTGGTTAAAGATTTGTCACTACTAACTATGAAGCCTTATATGGTTTTATGCAACGTAGGCGAGAGTGATATCGGACTGAATCCAGATCAGATAGGTCCGATTAAAGATTTAGCCAGCACTGTTCCCACTGTAGTACTATCTGCTAAAATTGAATCTGAAATCGCTCAGATCCAGAATGAAAATGAGAAAAGAGAATACCTCAATAGCTACTCGCTCAAAGAGCCTGCTTTTAATCATTTTTTGCGCGAAGCACATTCGTTACTGAACCTTATCACCTTTTTCACATCCGGAGTGCAAGAGAGTAGGGCCTGGAATATAGCGAACGGCTCAACGGCTCCAGAAGCGGCAGGTACTATTCATACTGATTTTCAAAAAGGGTTCATAAAAGCAGAAGTTATCGCTTATGATGATTTTGATAGGCTCGAATCAGAGCAACGGGTAAAAGAGAATGGATTACTTCGTATTGAAGGTCATGACTATATTGTTCAAGATGGTGATGTCTGCCATTTTCGCTTCAATGTTTAGCGTATAGTTTTCGTCAATTTTCCTCATAAAAAAACGATGGTATTGATTGTAAGTAGCCCAATATTGGATATGGCGTTCTTAAACTTTTTTAAGAGAAAATTTACTATTTAGTAACGCTTCAAACTTCTCAGAATCATCGATAATTTTTGCTTCATACTTTGTAAAGAGGAGGTTTGAATTCTCAAATATCTTCTGATGATTAATTAGCTTAACAATATCTTTTTCTGTTGTTAATATGTTTAACGCTCCTAGCTTGTCTGCTAACTTAACAATCATTTTAAGATCATCTTCACTGTAAAGATGATGATCCCTAAAATTTTTGTATCCTTTGATAGTTAGGTTACTAACCTTGTTTGCATGTAAAAATCTATCAGGCTTTGCAATAGCACTGAAAAGGAAGGTTGCCCCTTTAATATCGACCTGCTCATTAGTTTTAAAGTTGATGAAAGCTTCAATTTCACCGGTGGCAAAAAATAGCTCGCAACTTTTGTTAAGCTTATTAATATAATTTCGGATCTGATCTAAATCGAGCTGCTCTCTCTTGTAATCGCCATTTATAAAGAGAATAATGATATCTGCACGCTTAAGATTCGCAACCGGCTCTCTAAGCGGTCCAAGTGGCAGCAAGTTACTGTTGAAGATATCATTTATGTCGATGGTAAGAATATTGAGATCGCGATGAATGCTACGATGTTGAAAGCCATCATCTAGTATAATACATTCAGATTGAAATTTACGTTCGATAAGCTTTGCACCTATTATTCTTTTAGGAGTGCAAACAACAGGTACATTAAGATTTTTTGCAAGCAAAAATGGTTCATCAGGTGCATCAGGAGGTGATAGTAAAATAGAGCTATAATCAGAAACTATCAGCGGCTTTCTAATCTTTGTCTTATAACCTCGTGCCAATATTGCAACCTTGTAATTAGATCGGATTAGTATCCTTGCGATATAAGCAGTTATAGGGGTCTTGCCTGACCCACCAAATGCAATTGAGCCTACACTTATTATAAACGGTTTAACAGACTGCTGTTTGAATATAGATTTATCATATAGTAGATTTCTAAGATAGATCACTATCCGATATACTATCTGCAATGGAAATAAGAAGAGAAAGAGATAGCCTGCTTTCTCACTATTGGTTATAATTTTTTCTAATTTTGATTGTTTCAATATCTATGTTACCTCCTGCTTGTAGGCTTAAGGTAACATAGAATTTTATATTCTGCTACTTCAAGACAGGGCTTCTTTTGAAAATATTAAGTTGTCCCTCACTTAAGTGATTCTGACTGAAGCTTGCAGCAGACCAGAACATTAAATTAGGACCATCCACATATCTACATTCCGAACTTGAGAGAATATGATCGTTATTAGTGTCAAAAATTGCTTGAGGGCATTCTGGTGTGTCGCTCATTGAATCAAATCGAGTGCCACCAGATTCTGTGGTATGAAATAGCCCAATGAAATGACCGATCTCATGTATAACTGTTTCTGACTGTAGGTTGCGGTAGCTATAAAGATTTTCAATACTGCCAAAGCTATTTATAGCCACACCAGAATTCTTTGTTCCTTGAATCATTGTAGGACCCGAGATGCCACCTGCCATTCCGAGTAGCGATTCTCCAGTGAAACCTCGCACTAGAAAAATATTTAAGTAGGAATTCTCAACAAACTCCGAAAGTTGAAACAGAGCATCCATATCGTCTGCATTATTATTAGAGTTAAGATCAGTTTCAGAGTCGATTATGGTCAATGTCTCAGCTTCGCTTCCGATCTCAAAGATATTATAATCAGCTAGAGTAATTCCAAATTGAGTGAGCCCATCACTAAGAGTTGATATGAACTCTAATAGATTAGGATCATGTTCACCTTGATAATCTGGCATATCTACAACAAAAAAATTCAGACTCATCTCAAGCGGCTCTGAGGTGACCATCTCTTCTTCGCTCTTGATATAATAGTAGACCTTCAGATCTTTTGGTAGATTGTCAATACTATCATAATGTCGCACATTAAAATACCATTCACCTGCAACGAGTTGATACTGATTATTATATGGTAGCGTAATGCTTAGAGCCGATTGACCTGATGCTTGAGCCCAGTTTCGTCCTAATGGATAGTCATATGAATCTTGTCTCACAATCTCTAATCCGTTTGGATCGGTAATGGTTGAAATATCGATATCAGCTGCATC
>JBLYYQ010000082.1:0-3628 GCA_048550035.1 Nitrospinota bacterium | reverse complement strand
GACCCTGATCTAGCATCAAAGCTATCAAGCAAAATGATTCGTAAAAAAAGATAGTCCAGCTCTAAACTTACCGGATATTAGGCGAGAGAATTTTAGTATACAGAAAAAGCCTCTACTAGATTCTCTCGCTTACCATTTTGTTAACGTAAGTCTACTGTAATTGGTTCAGATTTATCTCCTTCAATCTCCGCTGGCAACATAGCAGAGACAGCAAAGTCTCTCTTTTCGCCCCGCTTCATATCCTTAATCACATAATTAGTCCTATTCATTTTTGCGATTAGCTTCCAACCAAAAAGTGTTCGTTGATAAATCATATAGTGTTTAACATCAACTTCAGGATTTTTGTCCCAAACGATTATCGGCTTACCTTGTTTATCGAAAGTATGACTTAAGCCAGAGACTTTCTTTGGTGCTGGCTTAGTTTGCCCACGAATAGGTTTCGAAAAATTTGATTCAATACTATATTTGTCAATTACCTTAATCTTATAATAGTATTGAGCACCATTAGCTAACTTTTGGTCTGTAAATTTAATCTGCTTGGCATCGGTTGTTCCGATTTTTGTATAGTCGCCTGAGTATCGATCAGATCTATAAATTTCGTATTTCTTGATATCAATTTCAGGATTAGCACGCCATGAGAGCGGAATATTTCTTGGCAAGTTGCTTGTGGCGACTAAACCTTCGGGAGCCAGTGGTGCCGCCTTAGTGGTAGCAGAAACTGGAGGACTAAACATTGAACGAGAGGCGACCTTGTTAAATGCAGATATTTTGTAATAGTAATTTGAAAAATCTTTCAAGGTTCCCTTGCCATCTTTACCAAAGAGATCGTTAGCAGCGCCATCAATATAGCTCGTCTTATTACGACCTTTAATCTCAACTACTTCCTGATATGGACCTTTCTCATTAAGCGATCGATAAATAATATAGCCGACCACCTCTGGGTCTTTATGCTGGCTCCATTTTAATGGTATTTTCCGTGCCTGCCAGCCAGTAGCAAAAAAGTTTGTCGGTGGAGTTGGCTTTGGTTTGGTTGTTACACTGATAGATTTACTCCTGATCCCTTCTGCTCCATAGATACTAACCGATGAGATTATATATCTGTAGGTTGTTAGCTCTGTTAATGTAGGGCTTGATAATGTACCATTTTCGCCATTATCTCTAAATTCTATAGTTTTTCGACTCTTGATTTCTTTGATCAAATTCCACTTTTTAGAGTCTGCAGCAAGTTTATATATCTTATAGCCACTAACATCTGCAAGTGGGTGCATATCCCATTGTAAAATTGTACTTCGGCTTGCTCCTGCACCTCTAAATTTGATAGGTGGTATTGGAGCAGGTTGAGTTGTAACGGTAACAGGTTCTGAGCGTAAACTGAAATTGCCATGTATATTAACTGTTGCAATTTGATAGTAGTATCTTTTGCTATCTTCCATCGGGAATGTTGAACTATGTTTATCTAGAAATTCGATGGTCTTAGCACCTGATAGCTTACTTAGCTCCTTATATCCTTCAGTTGGTTTCTCAGAACGGTATACTACAAATCCTGAAATATCAGGTTGCGGATCAAAAGTCCAAAATAGCTTCACCATCCGTAATCCAGCCGGTATTATCTTTATATTCTTAAGTGGTGCAACCCGACCTCGAATAAGATCGCCCTCTTTTGCTTTTCGCTCGCCTCGCTTGAATATGACATCAGAGTAATCATTACTTGTAACAACAACTTCAATCTCGCCAACTAAAACCTCCTTGACACCGATTACTCTCTTACTTTTGCGATCTACTAATTTGCCACCACTTCTAATGATCGTAAACTTGTCACCAGGACGAACATTCTGTTTTACTCCCAAGTTAATTACCCCCCTCTTCGCATCAGCATCAACACTTGTTAACATTCCTTCAAATGAGATGCCTTCCTTGTTAAATTTGCCGAGCTGCTCTGCTGAACTTATTACAGATGTAGCAAATAGTAACAGCGTAGAAACGAATAATGTTGATAACCTTATACCTAATGTCATATCTATTCCCTCTTTTTCCTCTTTATTTATAGACTATACCAACCAAAATATTAGTAACTAATAAGTGTCATATTATAATTCAAAACTTATCTATATTAATATAATACTTTTTTTATTTCGAATAGCTATATTACTATATTAGCTAGCTTATTTGGTATAATAATTAATCTTTTAATTTTTTGATCCTTAAGATAGAGAGCGACTTTTTTATCGCTCAAAATCAATTCTTTTAAATCCTTCTCCGGTAAATCTGATTCTGCAACCACTTTACTTCGTAGTTTCCCATTAATTTGTATAACTATTTCTACTAGATCATCCTTTAGCAAGGAAGGATCTGGTTGTGGCCAATTCTGGTCTATTATAAGATCATCGTGACCTAATCTACAATATAGTTCAGATGTAATATGTGGTGTGATCGGAGTTAAAATAAGTAATAATGTCTCAACAGCCTCTTTTAAAATTACTTTTGCATTTTTACTCTCAGCATGACGATTAACTTCAATGTTAAAGTGATCAATTAACCCATTTGTTAGCTTCATAGCTGCTGCGATAACAGTATTGAATTGAAATCGATCAAAGTCTTTAGATGCTTTATCAATAGTTTTATGGGTGAGCTTTTGAATATACTTTAATTGTTCATCCAATTCACCAGAAATTTCTTGATCGGAAGTTAGGAGGTTTTGTTCAACCATATTGTTAACAAATCGCCATATTTTATTTAAGAAACGGGATGCCCCTTCTATTCCTGAATCGATCCACTCTAGATCTTTTTCAGGTGGTGCGGCAAATAGGATGCAGAGTCTAAGAGCATCAGATCCATACTCTTCTACCATATTGCTAAACGGAACAACGTTCCCTCCTGATTTACTCATCTTTACCCCATTCTTGATCACCATCCCTTGCGTGAGGAGGTTTGCAAATGGTTCTGGAGTTTTGATGGCATTCATCTTATATAGAAACAGTCCAATAAAGCGTGAGTAGAGTAGATGTAAAATAGCGTGTTCGATTCCACCTATATATTGGTCAACTGGCATCCAGTAATCTAATCCATCTTCAGTTGCAAACTGATTATCATCATCTGGTGAAATATACCGGTAAAAATACCAGCTAGAGCAGATAAAAGTATCCATTGTATCTATTTCGCGTTTACTCGGTTTCCCACATTGAGGGCAGCTTACATTTATAAACTGATCTAGCGAAGATAATGGTGATTGACCATTTTTTGGAAAGCTAATATCAGTAGGTAATATAACTGGCAGATCCTTTTCTGGCACTCTAACAGTACCGCAATCGGTGCAGTATATGATAGGGATAGGAGCACCCCAATAGCGCTGCCTAGAGATTCCCCAATCGCGCAATCTATAGTTTACTGTTGCATGACCTATCTTATTATCTTCTAAAAATTTGATAATTTTTTCGCTACCTTCACCACGATTGTCTAATCCATCAAAGGTTGCAGAATTAATAAGTTTTCCATCTTTTTCATAAGCTGTTTCTAAACTATCAGGGTCTGCATGGTCAACTATGTTGTCACTCTCGTTTGGAACAATAACAATATTAATCGGAATGTCATATTTTTTGGCAAACTCAAAATCACGCATATCATGAGCTGG
>JBLYYQ010000081.1:0-2837 GCA_048550035.1 Nitrospinota bacterium | reverse complement strand
GTAGAAGGTGTAGTAATAGCGACCCCAAATGATAAAACAACAGCGGTCACAGTTCCAGCAACTGTTACAGGAGCAGTCGAATTCAAGCTGACTGTAACATATAAAGAGAAGAGTAGTGAGGCGGTAACGAATGTTACGCTAACTGGTAACGAATCTAATATCCTACATGTAGCATCTGATGGTAGTGGTGATGGTTCTAGTTGGGCTAATGCACTCCGTGGCAATATTCCTGCTGATGCTGAAGAGAGTGACACTATGTCTCTTCAGACTGTTATAGATACGGCAGGAGCTGCAGTTGCTAATGATGAGCAATTTGATTCTATCGAGATATGGGTGAAATCTGGTACTTACCTTCCAACATGGAATTGGGATACGAGGACTGAACAACGTGGACAGTACACTTCGTTTAAGTTGCAAAGTGGAGTATCTGTTATAGGTGGTTTTGCAGGTGATGAGAGTTCAAAAAGCGCCAGAGTGAAGTCTGATGTTGCTGGTAGGATATATGCTAGTGAAACAATCTTGTCAGGCGATATGAATGGTGATGACACTCCACTGCAATTTACATGTGAAACCCTTGTTGCTGGTGAGGCTCAGGAGGAGGAGGGGAAAAAAGGTCTAAGAATTCCACTGACCCCGACTGTTGCAGACTGTTCTGAGGACGGCGCATATATAAAGGGATTCCCTGAGTTTACTACATACGATGACAATGTCTTACACGTATTCTATCATAATGATGCAGCACTTACACTTGATGGTACTGCTATATTAGATGGCGTAGTGATAAGAGGCGGTGACGCTAGCAGAGATGGTGCTAAGTACTATGGAGGCGGAATACTCAATGTCGGTTCTGTAAGTCCAACGATAATATCTACTATTGTTGAATATAATAGCGCAAGGGCGGGTGCTGGAATTTATAATAATGCAGGAGCATCTCCAACGATAATCTCTTCTATTATTCAATATAATAACGCAAGCGAACATGGTGGTGGAATGACTACTTTTGATGATGCATCTGCAAATGTAGTCTCCTCTATTATTCAATATAATTATGCTACCTTAACGGGAGGCGGGCTTCGTAACTGGCGATCGGCAACCGTTAATATAACTGCATCTCTTGTTAAATCTAATTACGCAGGCTCCAAGGGTGGCGGAGTTTACTCTGGAGATGCTGCAGATTCTGTTTATAGGGCATCTGTTATAAAAAATAACGGTTCATATCACAGTGGTGGCGGATTTCACTCTCAAGATGAGTTCACAATTACTACAATAATCTCTTCTATTATTCAAAGTAACTTTGCCGTTAGTGGTGGTGGTGGTGGAATTAATGTTGGAAACAAGTCTACTCTAGGGTTAATCAACTCCGCAGTAATCGAGAACATGTCATACGATCAAGGTGCCGGTATTTCTGGCAAGGATAATCTAAGGAGAATACAACTCTACAACTCAATTATATCGGATAATATTTCTTACAGAGCGGACCTATCAGAAGGAATACAGATAGATTCCGATGGACCTAATAATACTGAAGAAGAGACTGTGGTTTTCTCCAGCATAGTAAATACTGTTAAGGGTGGGGATTCGATGTACAACGATGCTGAGGTCACATTTTACAATATGATTGACGGTACTGTTGCACCGACTCTTGCTGGAATTGATTTTGGGTCATACAGTGACAGTGATACAGGAGCAACTTATACGCTCCCTAATCCAATCACCACTGTCAAAAGCTTAGCTGATAACTCAGATTATAGCAATACTGGTGTTATAGTTGGTAGGGATGCTGCGGGCAACGACTTCTACTATCAGGATCCTGCTGGTGAGGATAAATGGTATAACTTTAAGAATGAAGAAGTAGCAGTTGCCGATCGACCTGCTGATATTACTATTATAACTGGTAGCGATATCTATGGGAATGTTGATGCTGGAAGGCCAGACATCGGTCCAATAACAATGACTGCTTCAGAAGAAGGAGCTGGAGGATCTGCTGATGAAGGAGAATCTGGAGAATCTGCTGGTGAAGGAGAATCTGGAGGATCTGCTGGTGAAGGAGAATCTGGAGAATCTGCTGGTGAAGGAGAATCTGGAGGATCTGCTGGTGAAGGAGAATCTGGAGAATCTGATGGTGAAACAGAATCTGGAGAATCTGATGGTGAAACAGAATCTGGAGAATCTGCTGATGGTGAAACAGAATCTGGAGAATCTGCTGATGGTGAAACAGAATCTGGAGAATCTGCTGGTGAAGGAGAATCTGGAGAATCTGCTGATGGTGAAACTTCAGATGATGAAGAAACAGAAACTTCAGGAGGCGAGCAGGATGTAGGAATTGGCGGGGAGTAATTACAACACCTAAAGTATAAGCTTAGGTTATAGAAATGTAATCTTGTTAAAGCAGAAGCCCCATTCACAACTATTGTGAGTGGGGCTTCTTGCTTTCTAACTCCAAAGACCCTAAGAACAAGGATAAGAGGTTTTTGAGGTGGCATGATAGGTGCTTATTTTTCAAGGGGTTAAGCTGATGAGCAAACGATATTAACAATTCCATAGGATCTGCAGGATATTCACTCTAGCCCATCCGTTACTTTTAAATCGTCTGCTTGATTCATGTTCTTGTTTTTATCTAACCGATTGGATTCCTCACAAGGTAGATTTTGAACTCTAATTCATAGGGATTGGACTGACTGTCTCGGTCATCATTGCCCTTGATCTCATCTGACTCTGCTAAGTATTTATAGTCAGGCAAGTTTTTTTAGGGTATTATAAATAGAAGGTAAAAAAATAATAAATCAGAAACAAGAAAGGCAAAAAATGAGATTTAAACAGTTTGGAATGATAGTAGT
>JBLYYQ010000080.1:0-8410 GCA_048550035.1 Nitrospinota bacterium | reverse complement strand
ATCCGCCAGTCTGATAAGTTTGACAGATGTAGCGTCAATCCTAACTGACTTTAACAGCTCCCCTGTTTGAGGATTGAATATAATAAGTACTGTCTCTTCTCCTGTAAGGAGAACATATAGATTCTGACTATCATTTGATATCAGGAGCTCTTGAGAATTTTTAACATTATTTTCCCAAAGATTTTGACCGGTAGTTAAATTATGTGCTATCAGTCTGTTCTTTTTGAGCGATATAACAAATTTGTCAGAGTCGACTGTAGCATCGGGGAAATAATCTGTCCATTGTGACTTATATATTATTTTGTCTGGCAAGTTGTGAGATAGTGAAAAATTTAAACTCCTATCTTGAATATTCCCTAGCTTGAAAAATTCTTTTGAGAAAAAGAGTGCACTAATCAAAAGTAATACAATCATTCCAGCGCCAATATAATCTTTGATTTTAGAGTCAGTTGTCACAACTTTAGTCCCTGCGATGATATCTCCTGCTGATCGTTTCTCATAATTAAATAGTGCAAAAAGATAGCCTATAAACGGAAGTAAAAGTATTGCAGAAGCAATAAAATATAGTTCGCGTATAATTAAGTTAATATAGCTAGCATTACTCCCATCTTGGGATATTACCTTGAATCTTAGTATATGCATTAATGGAGTTCCGGCTAATAAAGTCACGGTCAGTAAGTTATACAACAAGAGCCCATAAATATAAATTGTAGCTTTCCCAATAGATATACCGGTAACTGTTTCAAATGGGATGAACCGAAATGTTGGCAGTAAATCAATTGGTAGCAGTAGATTCATAAGTAACATAAATGTCACTGTCTCAACTGCGAACAATCCAAATGGCCCTATTGTTCCTGCATTCTCTAAATTCAGTGATCTTCCAACTCGCCCTACCTCAAGCTCGCTGCTTTCTGTTGCAACTGCAGCTGTCTTAGCATTAGAATCTTTATCTTCCGTGTTCGAATAGTGAAGATCACAATAGATAATTCCTTTAACTTCGCGGATACATAGTGAACAGAGTGGCTTATTACATATCACGCAGGAAGTCTCGGCATTCACATCCTTATGCAATTCACATTTAATACCAGGTGCAACCTTTTTAGATATAGGTGGAGCAACAGTGGCAACAGGAGCTGATGGGCTAGTTACATTTATATTGTTAGTCGATTCTTCTACAATATCAACAGTGCCAGTCGATGGATTTTCTATTACAAGTGAACTATCTTTAATTGCTGCATCTACATCATTTCTAAATTGAGCTGCAGTAGCAGTGGAATATTTCTTTAATGAAAACTCTACTTTTCGCCGTTCAGTTAATTTCACATTGTTGCGTACTAATTTTACCAGTTCATCAGGAGATGCGCTAGGTAGACAAAAACTAGAATTTGACTCTAGATAAAAATCGTTAGGATCGTTGGATGCATGGCAAATAGTTCCATCTAATCTTGGAGCCTCTATCATAAAAGATATTACACCACTTTCTTTCTCAATAGAGAGGAGTGCAGCTAGCTTCTCTTTTACATTCACAAAAACTTTCTGAAAGCGATATGGCCTATATGAAATAACCTTTCTCTCATATACCAAGCTAAATCCTAGAGACTTTAAAAGCATATGAGCAGAGTTTAATTCTCCATCCTTACCTGCTAGCTCCTTGGCAAGATCAGTGATTTGAAAACTCAAGTCGCTACTAGTTAGAACCAATTTTAATATTTGACGGTTCGCAAGCTTGCCCATGAAGTAAACAGGTAAAGAGCAGACTGCAAGCAAATCATTTTTAAAATCGTATCCTCGCGAGTGCAGATTTAAGTAATTAAGAATCGAGAGTTTACTCTGGTCAAAGTTATATTCTTTTAGATCTGGTTTGAATATATCAGTAGTCGAGACATTGATTGCACATAATTTGCAGCTAACTTTGTCAGGATTGAATTTTGAGACCACCCCACATCCTGAACATCTGACATACTGATTCATCATATTATATCACCTTACTGTAAAATAAAATTATCATCTACTATCCCTTACTTTATTATTTACACCCGACCGACAATCATAGTAGAATTTTGCTAATTTTTTGGTGTCAAACCCAAAATAGAATGCACTGATTAGGATCCAGTTTTTTATTGTAGTTTTAATCGGTCCATTTTTCTCCCATCGTCTTGACGAAGTTCTTGCGGTTCCACCCTTTTCATATATTATTCTACCTACTCGATGTATTCGCCTAATCAGGTCAACATCTTCCATTAATGCTAACTCATTGTAGCCGCCAATATTTTCAAAAAGTATCCGTTTGATGAAGATAGCCTGATCGCCATAAGGAAGCCCAAAAAATCTACTACGGATATCAACTCCGAACTCTATCAGACGATATATCCATCCTGCTGCATCTATCTCTAATTTATATGCCCCTGCAACTGCATCGTAAATTTTTAGTTTCTTACCTAATGTTGGGATTGTATGTGTGGGAATAATTGTATCAGCATGTAGAAAGAGCAGTATATCACCGGTCGCAAACTTTGCACCTTCATTCATTTGAAATGCACGACCTCTTCTTTTTGAGATAATTATCACCATTCCTGAGTGGAGTGGCAACTCAGTCTCTTTATCTCCTTCTGTCAATACAACTACTAATTCGCCTGAGAAGCACTTACTAAAAAACTTTAAAAGTTTTGCTACTCGATCTCCTTCTCGCCATACCGGAATTATAATTGAAACTGAGCTCATTCAATATGTTTAATCTAATTATTTTACTTCTTCATTGTATCATGTAAGCCCTCTGCAATCAACCCTCGCATCTTATTGACTAGCCCTTTGTACCTTGCCGACTTAGATGCAAAAATATCAAAGCAGTTCGGATCATTAATTGAGAATCTTTTTGAACCATTTTTTAATAATTGAATTAACCTTCCAAAATCTGTAGGATATTCCAATTTATCTGAAAATGTTTCGCCCCAACTAGTGGTATAGCCTAGGTGAATCGTTTCAATATCAGTCAAATTATCGGTGGATAAAAGATTAACTACAATCAACATATTATCTGTCTTAGCAGTAGTTAGTAATGCTTCCTTCTCCAACATCCTTAGATCAAATTTTGGCAACACGTTGCTGATTCTATTTAATAGTGTTTGAATGTCAATCAACGATAATGGTGAATTAGTCGGCTCAAAGTAAAGATAAGTCTCATCTGTATAGATCCTGTTGATATAGAGCCAAATCAGTAGTGACAATAGATTACTACTCTGTTTCAGTAATAGATCCTTTTGCTCTATTCCCTGTTTTAGTTTGGCAATGATATTTTGTGAGTATGCCCTCCACTGAACTTTCCCTGTAGAATTCGACTTATACATGAATGAGATTTCATTCAGTTGCTCTAGCTCATTTTTAACCCTTCGTACAAATTCAACCTTAGTAGCCTTTTTAGAGTATAAGGTAAATAATTTCCGTCCAATGACTGTTAAATCCTCTTTCGTGATTTGCCTGCCACTCCATCCACTCTCTTTCAGACTGATATCTATCCGTTCATAAAGAGTAATCATAAAATCATGTATCAACCGTCCAAGCTTTGCTACATTAACCTGCTCATTAGTATTTATCTGCTCAAATAATTCTTCAAGATTATCCGATACTTGCCACTCCTTAACAGTATATTCAAGCGTCCGGTGCTTCTGCTTCAGTAACCGCAATTGATTCATATTGAAATTTGCTAATGCCTTTATAAAAAAACATTTTTCAACCAACTTACGGACAGTCAACAGGTTAACTGAATCATAATAATCTCTCGTGTAAGCTGTCATATTTATATAAGGGTCACTAATATATAAATCAGGTTTCCCATCGTTTGAAATTATTATTTCCTTTAGCTCTTCGGATAAAGGATGATCTGAATTTTGCGTTTTCATTGCCTCTAGCAAAGAGAGTTTTATTACAGCCTTAAATGGCTTTGTGAATGCATTATTAAGTTGCCATAAAATAGCACCAAAATACTCTTCTTCCGGAATCGTTAATGGCACTCCTAAATCTATAATCTCATCTGAGCGACTCAAAGGATCATCAAAGATTCTGTTTTTATGATTATCATATTCTTTACTATTTAAATATGGTGGGGTTATCCACCAGAGTGGGTATTTACCAGCAACATGTAATACAGTACGATAAAATTCATCCTTAAGAAAATGACTCTGAGCTAAACTTGATAATTCCTTATTGATAGAACTAAAATCATTTTTTCTTATACTGCTTGATTCGATGATATAAAAATGTAGTTTAAAGCCATTGCCGTATGACCACTTTTCTATAAGTTCAAGCTTAGTTTTTAGAAGTTGCTTCAGTTTACCATTGACCTCTTTCTCATCAATAATAACCCAGCAATCAACCTCAGAGTTGACTGTCTGAGCAACTGTGCCAATGGAGCCAACAATCATTAGCGACTCTATAATTGGCGTAGTATGAAGTTGCTCAATCTGACCTTCAATCTTTAGTTGATTTTTTAGATAAGTTAAACCATCCTCAAGCCAACTTTGGCGATTTGATAGATGTATCCCAGAATGAGCTCCTAATTCAGTAACAAAGCCAGGTAGTTGTTCACTGTTTGCATGGATTAATGTTGGAATAGCAGAAAAAATCAGTGTATCATGAAGATGATTGATCTCTCCAACCAGTGAGCGACGCATAGCATTATAGCTATTCCATGACTTTAATCGTTGAGCAACTGTAATATCTTTTATATTCTCCACTTATCCAACAAAAAATAGCAATATATATAATTATAATATCTATACTTTTAATGATTTTATCTTGAGATAATAGTAACTATTTTGCTATTTGAGTGAAATTTGATACTTTTTAGTTAAAAGGTCAGCAAGAGTGGTAAAAGATATCTCAAATGATTTTATAATCTAGTAGCAGCAAAAGAATCAGATATTCTTGAGAGTCGATGAAACTTATCTATTGATTGCTTTATAGTTCTGATAGATAGTCAGCAGCTTGCATCGCAGCAATAGCCCCATCTCCAACGGCGGTTGCAACTTGCCTTAATGGCGAAACTCTGCAATCGCCAATCGCAAAGATACCTGCAACTGAGCTCATCATATTCTGATCTGTTTTGATAAACCGACCTGAATCTTTGTCGCACTCAACAAAGTCGGTACTTGGATCAATACCAACTAGTACAAATGCACCATCAATCACTAAAGACTCTTCTTCTGAATTGATTTTGTTCTTAATAACTACACCTGTAACACCTAAATTGTTGCCGACAACCTTCAAGATATTACTGTTCCATTTGAACTCAACATTTTCACATGCAAATAATCGATCTTGTAATATCTTCTCGGCACGCAACTGATCACGCCGATGTATCAAATAAATCTTAGATACGATCTTCGATAAAAAAATCGACTCTTTAACTGCAGTATCACCGCCACCGATAACTGCAATCGGCTTATCTTTATAAAATGGACCGTCGCAAGTGGCACAATAAGCGATCCCGCGACCAAAGAACTCTTCTTCCCCATCAAAGCCTAATCGTTTCGGCTCTGCACCAGTTGCAATTATAACAGAGCGAGTTTCAATATCATCAGTTCGAGTCTTGAGCCTAAATTTATCTTCTGATTTATTAATAGAGAGAACTTCTGCATATTTGATCTCGGTATCAAGCGACTTGGCATGCTCTTCAAATTGCGCCATTAGTTCGGAACCTGAGGCAGAAGGAAAGCCTGGATAGTTCTCGATGATATTAGATTTTATAATCTGACCCCCTATGATCCCCTTTTCAATGAGAAGAGTTTTGAGTCCAGAGCGTATTGCATAAATTGCAGCAGATATCCCACCAGGACCACCTCCGATTATAACTGTATCGTAACAACCATTACTATTACTCATAATATTTTGCACCTATTCCTCATCTGCACTATATCGTTCTTCTTTCCATGGGTCACCATGGTTATGATATCCCCTAGCTTCCCAAAAACCACGCTTGTCTTCAATCATAAACTCAACTTTCCGTACCCATTTTGCTGATTTCCATGCATAAAGCTTTGGGACTACTAATCTAAGTGGAAATCCATGGTCAATTGAAATATCTACTCCGTCATGCTTATATGCAAACAGTACATCATCATGCAAGAATTCATCCAGAGGTAAGTTAGTTGTGTAGTCGCCATCTGAATGTATCATTACAAATTTAGCTCTTTTATCGACTTTGACTAAATCAAATATTGTACGAGATGAGATCCCTTCCCATCTGTTATCATAACGCGACCATCTTGTAACACAATGAAAATCAGCAGTTATAACCTCTTTAGCTAGTTTATGAAATGATTCGTAATCTAACCTTTTTGGTTCATCTACTGCTCCAAAGATTTCAAAATCCCAGCTAGTAGGATCAAACTTAGGCGGCTCGCCTATATGTAGCAGCGGAAACTTTGTTGTCAATGTCTGACCAGACGGCAGTCTCTTCATTTTCGCATTACTCTCTTTAATGTATAAATATTTGCTGTAGTATGAACTAATTAATAGCAACAAAGCAAGCAATATTGTAGCAAACAACAGTTCCAGATTCAGTCCACTATCAAATGACTCTAAGTACTGAGCTGAAAAGTAGACATATATAAATGAGCCAGGGAGCATTCCTATAAAACTACCTACTGAATATGGTATCAGTCTGATATTGGTCAGCCCTGCCGCAAAATTGATACCATTAAATGGCAGAATCGGAATTAACCGGACAAATATTATAAATTTTAATGGATTACGCTCTAGAGCCTCTGCTAAATGTAGATACCAAACTTTATCTTTTAGATACGATTGAGCAAAATCGCGTAGTCCATAACGTGCAACAAGAAGCGCTGCTATCGCCCCTACTGTTGAACCTATCATTACCACAACGGTGCCGACCCATTGTCCAAATAAGAGTGCGCCTACAAAAGTTAACGCTGTTGCAGGAACGCTAATTGCCGTAAGTAATGTATAGATTATAATATAGAGTAGTACTGCTTTATAATAACCTACCTGCTCTAAATATCGATAAATATAATCGCTATCAATATATCTGGCTAGGTCTGTAAGTGTAAAAAGATATATCGATATTAGTATTAGAGCGAGAAATAGTATATGACGCATATCTTTATAATTTCATTAGCTTAAAAAACTACGGTTATGATATATTTATAAATCTGGATGTGATATATAATTTTTTTAAATAGTGTAACTATTTGAGTTAACCTTGGCTCGTAATTGTAACAGATTATATATGTAGGTATCTTATTTTACATTTTAAAAGTAGTTTTAACCATTTGGGTATATACTAAAAGTATGAAAAATATTCGTGTTGAGGAGCTTACGGTAGGAGCGTTAGATGTTAACTGCTATATCGTAGGTTGCGACTTAGAAAAGGTTGCAGTTGTTATTGATCCTGGAGCTGATGTAGAGAATATCATTGCAGTCGTAAAAAAGAATAATTGGACTGTTAAGATGATATTAAATACACATGCTCATCCTGATCATACTGGGGCAAACAAAGCTCTAAAAGATAAGACTGATGCAGCAATTTTTATGCATAAAGATGATCTAGATCTACTTAACGATCCATATATGCTTGAGATGATACGCTATTTTAATCTTGAGCCATCACCAACGCCTGACCAATTTGTGACTGACAATCAGTCTATTTCGTTTTCTAACTCTGAAGCATTCAAGGTCATTCATACTCCTGGTCACTCACCAGGAGGAGTATGCTTTCTCATAGGTGATCATCTATTTACTGGTGATACCCTATTTAGGTTATCAATAGGGCGAACAGATTTGTCACGTGGTAATTATCCCACATTAATTGATTCTATCAAGAACAAGCTTTTAACATTGCCTGAACAGGTTATAGTCTATCCAGGTCATGGTGAACGATCAACCATCAAAGATGAAAGGAACTTAAATCCCTTTTTAGTTGGGTAGTATCAAAGTAGTTATAGTATGAGATTTTTGCAGTTTTCACCCTCGCAGTTTAACTTATTAAATAAAATAAGTTACAGCAGTAATAACCCCATTTTAGCGTTAGTTAGATGGCTTAACAAACAAACCAATCCTCTACCAAGTAGAAGATTTTTCTATTCAATGGCAGCTTTAGTAGCTGTCAATTGCAAGAAACAGTATTAACCATTAGCAGTAAGTAGTTTACAGTATGTCGCAGTTGAAGTCTATTTTTATCCCATGTTTAATAACAATCTTATTAATATTTAATTTTGCCTGTGCTGGCACTGAAGGGAGTGATGAGGTATTATATTTCCAAGGTAGAACAGAGGAGCTTGTACAGCTCTTTGATGGCACTCTATCAGAAAACAGCACTACTCCTATGTTTAGTGTAACCGTCCCAGAAGATGCAGTCTCTATAACAATTATTGCAGATGGCGGTGATGCAGCT
>JBLYYQ010000079.1:0-27938 GCA_048550035.1 Nitrospinota bacterium | reverse complement strand
GGTCTGCGCCTCGCGGTGCAGTTTGTCCACATCCGCAGCCTTGGCGAGAGCCACCAATCGCTCCAGTTCCTTTCAATAATCGAAAAAGAGAGTTCAATAGATAGTGAGAGAAAATTAGTTTCGTCAGTATTTCATAACCGACTAAAAAAAGGGATGTTGCTACAATCAGACCCGACAGTAATCTATGGTCTGCCTGAGTTTGATGGTAATATCCGGAAGAAAGACCTTTCCTATGATTCACCATATAACAGCTATCTCTATAAAGGGTTGCCACCTGGCCCTATTGCGAATCCATCTATCCAATCAATAGAGGCTGCACTTTATCCTGCTGAAAGTGACTACCTCTATTTTGTAAGTAAAGAGGCTATGAAAGATCATTACTTTTCTAAAAGCTATGCTGAGCATTTAGAAGCAGTTAAGAAATATCAACTAAGAAAGAAATAGCACTCTTTTAGATAACGATAAAATTAAAATATGAATGATAATTAAGAGAGAATGAGCGCGATAATAAAAAAAGGAATCAGGAACTTTCCTGGCATAAAGATAGGTCATCATAACCATAAGTCAAATAAGAGCGGACTAACGGTTGCGATTTTCGATCAAAGTCTGATTGCGGCGTCTGTCACATTAGGAGGAGCTCCTGGCTTATCAGAGACTACCTTGCTAGAAGATGGGATGACAGTGAGCAAGATAGATGCAATACTCCTTACAGGCGGGTCGGTTTATGGTCTAGATGCTGCCGCTGGAGTCCGTCAATTTTTACAAGAATCGAATCAAGGTTTTAAGGTAGGGAGTAAAGTGGCACCGATAGTTCCAACAGCGGTAATTTATGATTTAGATGAGAAAGAGCCTGGATATATTTTCCCTGATGCTGCTACTGGATATATAGCAGCCAAGAGTGCTAACGAGCTGCAAGGAGAGAAGGTAGGGAAGATAGGAGCAGGGGTTGGAGCGAAGGTTGCGAAATACTTAGGTAATGAAAATGGGGCAGATGGGGGAATTGGCGCATTGACACTCACTTTAGAAGATGATGTTCAGATTTGCGTACTACTGGTAGTAAATGCTTTTGGAGGGTTGATCAATCGAACAGATAAAAAGTATGTTCTACCAAAGGGAGAAGCAGGAGGAGATCTTTCGTTTTTAGAATCAGAGTTTGATGGAGATGTCAGATTTGGGTCGACTATAATAGGATTTATAGCAACAAATGTTAAGCTAAGTAAGAGTGATGCAAAACGTATTGCAATTATGTCAATGGCCGGTATTGCAAGGTCAGTCTATCCTGCCTTTACCCGTTATGATGGTGATACACTTTTTGCAGTCTCAACAGGTCAAAAGAGATATGATCTGACAAAATTAGGAGGATGGGGTGCATATTTAGTAGAGCAGGCTATTTTGGATACGGTAGGAATAAGTAAAGTTCACTGATATTTTTTTAATTATTAAGGTTACAGTTAGTCGATGAAAATTTTAGTTTTAGGTGATGTATTTGGACGAGTAGGTCAACGGATGGTCAAAGAGCAGTGTAAGAATCTTCTTTTAATGATCAAGCCTGATTTTTTTATAATAAATGGAGAAAACCTAGCTGGTGGATTTGGTATAACGAAGTCTGGCATAAAAGAGATGTTTGATGCTGGAGTAGATATAGTTACTTCTGGCAACCATATATGGGATAAGAAGGAGGTTTTTAAGATATTCGAAACTGAAGATCGGTTACTCCGTCCTGCTAACATTCCTCCGGGTGCTCCTGGAGTTGGATATCATATATATGAAAAAGGTAATTATCGGATTGGAGTTTTAAACTTAATGGGTCGAATATTTATGGATCCGGTAGATTGTCCCTTTAAAGCGGCCGATCAAGGATTAGAATATTTTAAGCGAGAATCGATCAACCATATTTTTGTAGATATTCATGCAGAAGCGACCAGTGAGAAGGAAGCATTATTTCACCATCTAGATGGGAAGGTATCTGCACTCTGGGGTACACATACACATGTTCCAACTGCAGATGAGCGGGTCTCTAAAAAGGGAACTGCCTATATTACCGATGTCGGAATGACCGGTCCTTATGATTCCATTATCGGAGTAGAGAGTCATATAATTTTGAAGCGATTCATAAGCAAACTGCCAGAACGCTTTAAAGAGGCAGAAGGTATAGGTGAACTAAATGGGATTATCCTAGAAGTTGATAATGCAACAGGGAAATCTAGATCTATTAATCGTGCACGGGTGATAGAAAACGAGTAGTGACTTTCAAAAGCGTCAAATAAATGCCATAAAAAAGGTGAAAGTATGGCATTAGATTTGCGATAACTAAATCTATTTGAGTAGTAGTCATTTAGGTTAGTTATGGATATAGCGACAATATTTGGAATTTTAGGAGGACTTGGAGTCATTTCCGTGGCGATTGGTCCAGCCAGATTGGGATACTTCTTAGACCTCACTTCATTTTTGATAGTATTAGGAGGGACATTTGCAGCCTTCACAGTCAACTATCCACTACGAGATTTAGCTGGATCTATCGGTATTGCGATCAAAACAGTATTCAATAACTCTCCGTCGACTGATCAGATAATAGATCAGATAATAAAGTTCGCATTAATAGCAAGAAAAGATGGGATATTAGCTCTTCAATCGAAGATAGATGAGATCCAAGATCCATTTTTCAACAAAGGATTACAACTTACGATAGATGGATCTAATGCCCAAGAGGTCCACTCTATTTTATCTATTGAGTTAAACAAGGTAAAAGATCGGCATAAGCGAGGTCTTGAGATGATGCAGACCTTAGGTGCATTTGCACCAGCGTTTGGAATGATAGGGACGCTAATTGGGCTGGTATTAATGCTCCAAAAACTAGATGATCCATCAACAATAGGCCCTTCAATGGCGATTGCTCTATTGACAACTTTTTATGGTGCTTTGATGGCTAATCTAATATTTTTGCCACTAGCTGGAAAGTTAAAAAAGATCAGTTTTGATGAGCTTTTAGCACTTGAATTGATAATAGAGGGGATGGCTGCGATTACTGAAGGGATGAATCCACGTATGATTGAGCAGAAGCTAAACTCATTTATTCCCCCTTCGAAACGGAGGAGCCATTTTGGTTGAGATTAATATGAGTCGAAATCTATATTTGAGGAGTTTCTCGCTACGGGGAGTTAATGGAGTAGCTGATATGACTCGTATACTTAATGTGACATTAATGATGTTAATTTTAGCATTTTTTATTGTTTTAAATACAATTGCAGTTCCAAACGAGAATAAAAGGAAAATAGCATTAGGTTCGCTTATTGGATCACTAGGGGCATTGCCAGGTGGGTTGTCACATTTTCAGAGCAAGGATCATGTTGTAGTTCCAAACGAAGGGGGGATAACGAGAGATAAAGCGAGGCTCTATAATATTATCGGTCAATTTGAAAACTATCTTGCCAAATCAGAAGAATCGATGTTCACAAGGCTAGGGATTGAACAAAATTCAATTACATTACTGTTCGAAAACAGACTTATATTTAAGGAAGGATATGCCAAGTTTAATGATAATGGTATTGCTATTTTAAGGCGTCTAATTCCATTTTTTACTGTAGCCGCTGGGACACTCTTAATAGAATCGCATACTGATAAAAATAGTGTTGCAAAAGAGTATGACGATAATTTGAGCCTCTCTATTGCAAGGGCAGGCAAGATCGCAAGATGGATAGGGAAGCATAGAGAGTCAAAGCAGAACAATCTTGCAATTGCTGGATATGGGGATCTGATCAAACTTAAACCGATAAAACTGCTAAACGATAAAATTTCAGACAACCGTACTTCAATACGGTATTTAGTAAATGATTAGGTAGAGGATGGAAAAAGAGATACTTAACGATTCAGAAGAGGAAGAAGATGAGGTTGAGAAAGATCTCTGGATGATAACTTTTTATGATCTTTTAAGCTTACTTCTTACATTTTTTGTTCTCTTATACTCAATGAAAACTCTGGATGATAATGTTCTAAAGGAGATGTTCCTAGCATTTGATAGTAGCATTAGTATATTTAATGATTCGAAACTATTTTCTGTATTAGTAAAAGATAAAGGTCTTTCGATACTTCCAAAAAGTCAGCATAAGATTCAAGATTTAGCAAGATTTCTAAAAAGTGATTTAGCTAAAGCTAAGGAGATTTTATCAATAGATATAAAAGATTTAGAAGATTCACTTTATTTAACAGAGGCTATGATAAGTAAAGTCGATGATAGTTATAGAATAAGCTACATTGAAGGAAAGATGTTCGAGATAGGCTCAGCATCACTGACAGAGGATGCCAAAGAGGCGCTAGTTAAACTTGCAAAAGTAATAAAATATTCAGACCGATCTATTTTAGTAGAGGGTCATACAGACTCTGTTCCGATCTCAACTTCGGCTTATAAGTTCAACCTAGAGTTGTCAGCAGCACGTGCCCAAGCAGTGCTTCGTTATCTAGTATTAGAAGGAGAAATAAAGACCGATAGGTTCATTGGAGCAATTGGCTATGGGTCAAGTCGTCCTAAGGTAAGTAATATTACTGAGAGATTTCGTACATTGAATAGACGTGTTGAGATAATTTTTAAACAAAAAAGGGATATATAAGTATATAGCCACTAGTTAAAAGGATTGATTGTATGGTAGAACAAGCAGATAAAGTTAGCTCAAAAGGTAGAGGCAATCTAACATTAGTACTATTAGTGTTAATTTTGGTTAGCATTATAGGGATTGGTTCAGCCCTATTTTTGTTCACACCATGGTCAGGTAGTGAGCAAGCAGAAAAAAAGTCGACTGCCAAATTAGATGAAGATCAGATGATGACCACAGAGATTATAGAGCTAGAACCATTTATAGTGAATCTAGCATCAGAGAACATGGATCACTATTTAAAAGTTATTATGGTAATACAACTTTCATCAAAAGAGGCAATCATAGAGGTAACCAATAAAAAGCCTCAATTAAAAGATTCAATAATAACGGCACTTTCATCGATGAGTCCGCCAGAGGCGCTGTCGCTCCAGGGTCGTCATCAACTCAAGGCTGAGATAATTAATCGTATAAATACGATTATAAAAAGAGGAGTAGCGCGGGAAATATTTTTCACAGAATATGTGGTTCAATAAATGAGTACAGTCTTATCCCAAGAAGAGATAGATGCATTACTTCGTGGCATAAATAAGGATGCAACGCAAGGAGAAGAGTCGCTCAGTGATGGAGGCGAGATAGAATCTTACGATCTAACAAATCAAGAGCGGATCGTTAGAGGGAGGATGCCGACATTAGATATTATTAATCAACGTTTCACACGTCTATTTCGTAATTCGTTATCAACCTCATTAAGAAAAGTAGTAGATATAGCAGCAATTTCGACCGAGACAGTAAAATTTAGTGAATTTATTAGATCACTCCCAATGCCGACATCATTGCATGTATTCAAAATTGAGCCATTGCGAGGTTTTGCGTTACTAGTTGCAGAATCGAAACTAGTTTTTGCACTAGTCGATATATTTTTTGGTGGCAGTGGTATGTCGAAGATGAAAATAGAAGGTCGAGACTTTACTATGATTGAGCAGCGGATGATCCGTAAAGTTATACTGATGACCTTAGCAGATATGGAGCTAGCATGGAAACCTGTGCATGATGTGAGCTTAAATCTTATCCGCTCGGAGGTGAACCCTCAGTTTGCTGCAATAGTTCCCCCTACTGATGTTGTGGTAATTGTTATATTTGAGGTAGAGCTTGATACATTAAGTGGATTACTTACCATCTGCCTTCCTTATTCGACAATTGAGCCTATTATGACTAAGCTGAGAGCCGGATTTCAATCTGATCAGTTAGAAATAGATCAAGCCTGGGTTAATAGGCTACGTGGTCGTTTATCAGAAACAGAGGTTGAGGTAGTTGCAATGTTAGGTGAGACAAATATAAGTGGCGATGAGCTAATTAACCTTAAGAAAGGTGATGTTATTGGATTGAATAAAGATGTTGATGATGATCTTACACTTTATGTTGAAGGTATTCCAAAGTTCAAAGGAAAACCAGGATTGGTGAAGAGCAATCGAGCAATCAAGGTAACCACCATTCTAAACAGTGCAATAAAAAAATTGTCAAAAGAAGATGAAGAGATTCTGGAAAAAGATATTGATAGTCAATCTTCAGAGAAAATGAAAGAGAGCTCCAATGAATGAAAATGAAGAAGAAGTGGAGGAAGAAGAAGATGTCTGGGCAGCAGAAGATCTTTCGAAACAAAAAGAGGTGATTAAAAAAGGATCAAATAAAAGAGTGGAGGAGTATCATCGAGTTGCTAGTGACGAACCAGATGAAAAAATAGTCAGTGCTAAGTTTTATCCTGAAGGCGAGCCAGAACCAGGCTCACAGATCAAACTCAGTAGGATATTAGATATTCCACTTAAAGTCTCAGTCGAGCTTGGTAAGTCCAAGATGTTAATCAATGATCTTATGCAGCTAGGTCAAGGCTCTGTTATCGAACTCTCAAAGCTAGTTGGTGATCCGTTGTCAATCTGCATTAACAAGAAGCTAATTGGGAAAGGAGAGGTAGTAATCGTCAGAGAGAAATTTGGGATCAAGCTAACTGAAATCGTTTCAACTTCCGATCGTATAAAATCGCTAGGATAACAGTCAATTAGACTAATCTAGTCCGTCAATAGTTTGACACTATTGTGGCACGCCCTTTGCTCTTGTTAGTAGCATGTATTTATTTAAAACAGACTGCGTGCAATGGGCAAAAGCTCTCTTAATTGCTGCTCTATTCTCATTGCTAGGATCAGAGTCAGTGATCGCTACAGTCAAGATATCAGAGTTGAATAAGTTTGATACAATCACATTCCATACTAAAGGTGACCAACTTAGGATTGGGTTGGCAATGGAAAAAAGTATCGAAAAGAACCCTACAGTTACTTTTTTCAAAGAATATATTCAATTAGATTTTCCGAATAGTTACCTTCATGAGCCGAAATTAGATTTTACCTTAGCATCTGATTTTGTGACGAGCGCAAAAGCATTTCAGCTGAATAATGAGACTCTTAGAATTAGACTTTTCACTGAAACTGATGCAAGACGATTCAGTAGCGATACCTCAATTATTGTAGATAAAAACAGAGTAACACTAGCAGTCACACTTGATCCAAGAGCTGCAAAAAAAAGTAATGTTGAACGAACCGATCTACCTCAACTACTGAATGAAACAAAATCAGGTGACAAGCTACCTTGGATTAAACCGACCAGGCTACTCCCAAAAGAGATAGATAATAGCGGTAACGAATCACACCCTACGGTGGAAATGAAAGAGAGGTTAGAATCAGAGCTATCAAAGCTTAATCTTCCCAATCAGGCGAGTGATAGTAGAGAAGGTAGCATCAAGAACGAGGCAGAACTAGAACTGTCAAGGCTTGAATCCAAAATCCAGGAAGAAGATACTCTATTAGATCTGATCAAAGCCAAGCAGGCCAAAGAGTCGAAGGCAAGTTCAAATTCTACTAATAGCTTAAGTAGATCATCAGATGAAGATAGTTTGGGAGGCTTCAATCCTACGATAAAGATGGTAGGATCACTATTTTTCACCTTAACGCTTTTCATCCTCTTGATAACACTCTTTAGCCATCTACTAAAGAAATTCAGACCAAGTAATACGATGCTAGTGCAAACTTTAGCAAAAGTATCGCTTGGAAGCAAACAGCAGTTAGTAGTAATAGACATAGCGGGCGAGGTTATGGCAATCGGTGTCTCGAATGATAATATCTCATTTTTATCGCATATTAAGAGCGATGAAATTAAAGATAGACTTAGGCTAAATAGTAGCGTTTCTGATAAAGAAGAGAGTCTATTGCAGATAGGAGAATCAGCTCATGAATCAACTATATTTGGGAAGCTTGGATCTTTACTACGAATTGGAAAATTGAATCTCAAACGAGAGCCACCTGCGTTAGTTGATGAGAATGATGTAGAGACATTTGCTGGTCAGTTAAAAGAGAATATTGAGCTATTGGAGAGTGACGATGAGGAAGTGATCCGATCCAAAACTTTAGAGCGTGAGTTACTATTAAAAAAAGCCGAAGCTGCTATTCGTATGACAAAGAATAAAGGGAGCTTTGCTGACATTGCATAGGATATTTAAAGTTTCAAGGTGCAGCGTATGATTGACTATATAATAAAGTTTTCAATTGCGACAAAGCTTGATGAGGTATCCCCATCCTTGACAATTGCGTTAGGAGATGCATCTGAACCAGTGGCAATCTCTACGGCATTAAAGGTAATGGGGCTAATGACGATATTATCGATAGCTCCATCGATTTTTATCTCCTTAACAAGCTTTGTTCGTATTATTGTTGTTATGAGTTTTTTGCGTCAGGCTATAGGAATTCCAACTATTCCGCCAAACCAAGTGTTGGCAGGTCTCGCGGTTTTTATGACATTTTTTATAATGAAACCTGTCTTCTTAGAATCGTATGAGAAAGGTTTTGTTCCCTTTAATAAAGAAGAAATTACTGTTCAAGAGTTTTATGACCGCTCAACTTTTCCATTTAAAAAGTTTATGCTAAATCAGACACGAGCAAAAGATCTAGAGTTATTTGTAAATATTTCAAAAAGTGATCGACCTAAAAGTGAAGCTGATCTCTCACTTGCGATCTTGATCCCATCATTCTTGATATCAGAGCTAAGGACCGCATTCACAATTGGTTTTTTAATCTATATTCCATTTTTAGTATTAGATATGGTGATTGCGTCAGTTTTGATGAGTATGGGGATGATGATGTTACCCCCTGTTATGATATCGCTCCCATTCAAAATCATACTTTTTGTACTAGTTGATGGATGGCATTTAGTGGCAGGGTCAATGATAAAAAGTTTCGGAATCTAAATCAGATAAAAGGAGTCGTTATGGTAACTGCAGATTTTGTAGCTAGTTTCACAGCGAATGGGTTATGGATGGCGCTATTACTATCAGCCCCGATGCTAGGGTTCGGATTGCTAGTTGGATTAGTAGTTTCTATATTCCAAGCAGTGACATCAATACAGGAGATGACATTAGCGTTCATCCCTAAGATTTTGGCGGTTATGGCTTCGATCTTGATTTTCTTTCCATGGATGGTTGCTCTAATGACGAACTATACATCAAATATTATAGCAAATATTCCTTACTATATTCAGTAAGAGGTAAAATGTGGAATGTTGCAGAGTTGACAGATAGCAACCTCCTCCCCTTTTTTTTACTCTTTGTGAGGATAGTTACATTACTAGCATTGCTACCGGTATTTGGAACAAGTGCTCCAAAATCTGCGATGGCAGCACTCTCATTTTTCACAACCATCTTACTATTCCCGGTAACCGATATCTCACATGTCCAAGATGTCGAGGTAGATCTGCTTCACTTTGCAGAGCTTGTAGCTCAAGAAGCATTAATAGGGATATTAACATCACTACTAATTTTGATCCTCTTTTCTGCAGTACAGCTTGCAGGATATATTATCGGATTTGAGATCGGGTTTGGAATCATTAATGTTCTAGATCCATTATCTGGAGAGCAGGTCTCAATTTTTGCACAATTTATGAATATGTTTGCACTACTCCTATTTTTCACTTTAAACATCCACCATATATTGCTTACAGGATTTGCACAGAGCTGCGTATTAATACCGATCGGCAAGGTTAGCTTCCCATCAGAGATAGGAGAGCTATTAAACTATGCCACAGATTACCTTTTCTTAGTTGGGTTAAAACTTGCAGCACCAATATTTGTGACATTGATATTAAAACAGGCAGCGATGGGGATATTAGCTAGGACAGTGCCGCAAATTAATATCTTTATTGTTGGATTTCCAATTACAATCGGATTCGGACTATTTGCAATGTCGCTTCTAATGATCTATTACCAAGAGATTTTGACTATACACTTCTTAACAATGGCATCTAATGTTGAAACACTTTTGCAGCTTTTAATGCCATAACATGAAAGAAGATAAAGATTCTAAAACCGAAGAGCCCACTCATAAGAAGATAGAAGATGCTCGCAAAAAAGGTCAAGTTGCAAAGAGTCAAGAACTAAACACTTTTATTATAATTTTAGTAGCCTTTATATTTCTTACATTTTATCTACTCTATTTTTTAGAATATTTAATAGGGCTTTCGCGCGAAATATTAAGCTTATCTGCCGAGTACCAGCTAGATATTGAATCTACCTATATCCTTGCAGAATTTTTATTCGAAAAATTAGCAATATTGATGACCCCATTTTTTTTGATTCTTCTTGTTGCCGGATTATTAAGCAATATCTGGCAAAATAATGGACTATTATTCTCTATCGAACCGTTGAAACCAAAACTAAAAAAGATCAATCCGATGACCGGATTAAAACGGATTATTGGGAAAGATGGTCTAATGAATCTTTTCAAAGCGCTAGCAAAATTATTAATTATTGGAGGTGCAATTTTCAGTGGGATCTTCAATGAGCTTGCGACATTACCGATTTTACTTAGCAGTTCCCCTGCATATTCTTTGACAGTACTAGGGGAGGGGCTATTTATACTCTTTGTTAAAGCACTTTGCGCACTATTATTGATTGCCATAATTGATCTTATATACCAAAAATGGTCATATAAAGAGAATCTTAAGATGAGTAAGAAGGAGGTCAAAGATGAACGTAAGCAACAAGAAGGCGACCCACTAATCAAATCTAGGATCAGGCAGCGTCAATATCAAATTTCGAAACAGAGACTGTTAGAAGCGGTACCTAATGCAACGGTAGTCATCACTAATCCGACTCATATATCGATTGCGATCCGCTATCAAGAGAGTGATGTCGCACCGGTAGTAGTTGCAAAGGGGAAGGGCTTTATTGCGTTAAAGATTAGGGAAATTGCAGCTACAAATGAAGTTTTTATTATAGAAGATAAGCATTTGGCACAGACTTTGTTTAAAACTGTAGATGTAGGTGCATCTATACCGGCAGAGCTTTATAAGTCTGTTGCCAAAATACTTGCATATGTTTATAGATTAGAAAATATGGCGGTTTAAAGGCTTTTACTATATGGCAAATAAAGGAGTAACATTAAAGAGTTACGAACATCTACTAGAGAGATCTGATATCCTCTTTGCATTTTCGATTATCGGAATCTTGATAGTGATGATAATCTCAGCCCCACCATTGATTTTAGATTTCCTACTTGCAGGATCAATTACCTCTGGATTAATTGTACTCCTTGTTGTGATCTATATAAAAAGTCCGCTAAGTTTTTCAGTATTTCCATCACTACTGTTAGTGATAACACTATTTCGTCTATCGTTAAATGTCGCAACTACCCGGAATATTCTTCTTTTCGGAAGTGAAGGTACCGATGCAGCAGGAAAGGTAATTGAATCATTTGGTCAATATGTGGTTGGTGGTAATTATATAGTTGGGATAGTGATTTTTGCTATTTTAGTAATCATCAATTTTCAGGTTATAACAAAAGGAGCCACTAGAGTCTCTGAGGTGGCGGCCCGTTTTACATTAGATGCGATGCCAGGCAAGCAGATGTCAATTGATGCCGATCTGAATGCAGGGGCAATCACAGAAGAAGAGGCAAAAGCGAGAAGAACCAAGTTAGAAGATGAAGCTAGCTTTTACGGCTCAATGGATGGTGCCTTAAAATTTGTCCGTGGGGATGCCATTGCCGGAATAATTATTACCATCGTCAATATTGTGGCAGGCTTTGCAATCGGAGTATTAATGAACAAGATGACTCTAGTAGAAGCATCTTATACATATACTATCCTTACCATAGGTGATGGTCTAGTGAGTCAACTTCCGGCGTTACTTATTTCGACTGCCTCAGGATTAGCTGTGACAAGGACAGTATCAAGGAGCAACTTAGGACAAGAGACTGTTGAACAGCTCTTAGTTAATCCACGTGCGATTGCCATCTGTGCCCTATTTCTATTTCTTTTATCATTAGCACCTGGCATGCCAACGACCGCATTTCTTGGTATCGGGACAGCTATGGGAGCGCTGGCATATTTTATTTATCATGTCAAATTGGAAAGTAACCAGTTTCAGATGGAAATTGATAAAAGTAAGTTAGAGTCTATTAATCAAGAGCGAGTTGAGACCTTGGCACCCCTAGATCTTATGGAACTAGAGATAGGTTATGAGTTAATTCCATTGGTCGACAAAAACCAGAATGGCGAACTACTAGATAGGATAAAAGCTGTTAGACGACAGTTTGCATTAGAGCTTGGGATAGTAATTCCTCCAGTACATATAAAAGATAATCTTTCATTAAAGTCGAACGAATATCAGATTTTAATTAAAGGTGTCGAGGTTAGCAAGAATGAGATATTGATGAATCACTTTCTTGCGATAGAGATTACAAAGGTTAAAGAGGAAATTAAAGGTGTAAAGACAACTGATCCTGCATTCAAGATGCCAGCTATATGGATAGATTCTAAGGATCGACATAGGGCAAAATCGTTAGGATATCAGGTAGTTGATCCAACGGTAGTTATTACTACACATATCAAAGAGATCATAAGGCAAAACTCAGATGAACTGCTAGGTAGAGATGAGACTCAAAACATTTTAGAATCGCTGCAAGAGAGCTCTCCTAAGTTAGTTGAAGAGCTTGTCCCGAATATTATGACAGTTGCCAATATACAGAAGATCTTAAAAAATCTACTACGGGAGAAAATAAGTATCCGTGATATTAGGACAATTTTGGAGACATTAATTGAATTTGCACCTAAGAGTAAAGATAGTGATATTTTAACAGAACATGTTCGAAGTAGACTAGCAAGACAGATATCTAAGCAGTTTAGTTCTGATGGCATACTTCGGACTATGACATTCTCACCCGAACTAGAAGATGAGATCGTCAATTCAGTTAAGGTAACAGAGCAAGGGGCATTCATCTCAATTGGACCTGATAAGGCACAACTGATTATTGATGAGATTCTATCTAAAAAAGGATTGTTTGAGAATCTAGATTTACCGATGGTATTACTAACCGGAGGTTCTATCCGTTCACATATTTCAAAGTTGTTATGCCGCTTTATTGATGATCTAGTGGTTTTATCGCATAACGAACTAACCAAAGAGCTTGGAATTGAATATCTAGCAGTTATTAAAGGAAGCGTATGATCTATAAAAAATTCCAGGGACAAGATATGCAAGAAGCGTTGCGACTCGTTAAAAGCGAATTAGGTTCTGAGGCGCTTATCATATCGTCTAAAGAGGTAGTTTCTGATCAAGATTCATTTGGAAGATTGACTCGACCAGTAATTGAAGTAACAGCCTCATTACCTATCAACAATCAGAGATCTATTGATAAGTCTGCTGCTTCTGCTGACTTAGCTGAACAGATATTAGGATCTCTAAATCCGACCCTAGAGCGAATTGAAGCGGCTCAATCTGAGATCCAAAATCATTCGTTAAGATTACGAGAGCTTAGAGTTGATATTGAAGATCAAAATTTTGAGTTAATTGAGTTAAAAGGGTTATTGGCACTTTTAGTTGAAAAATCACTGACTGCTAAAATTAAAGAGCAAGGTAGTAGTTACTATAAGTTAGGAGCCATTTTACAAGCGGAAGGTATTGCCACTGAATTTGTCTCTATTATCTTAGATGATATATTCAAGGCGACTGCTGATAAAGTGAAGGGGCAACCTGATTTAAAATATCTGCTAAAAATTGCAAGCCAGAAGTTAAAGCGGTTAGTAGTAACCGGTAAAAGATTTTTTCCTCCTAATGAAGGAGAGAAGAAGCAGAGGATAATAATGTTTGCAGGGAGTAGCGGATCAGGCAAGACTACTACAATTTTGAAATTAGCTGCAAACTTACTGGCAATCGGTCAAAAGGTTGCTATCTTAAGTTTAGATAGTAAACGGCTTTCTCAGCAAGAGGCATTAAAGTCATACTCGAAAGTATTGAATATCCCATACAAAAGCTTGTTTAGCGTTCAGTATCTTGATGACGAGGTTCGTTCGTTGGGTGGGAAAGATATTATTTTCATTGATACGCCAGGTAAGAGTTTAGCAGATATAGATCATATCGACGAGTTAAAGGAGCTCTATAGCGTAAATGTTAATCCTGAATTATACTTGACCATTAGTGCGACCTCTTCGCCTGAGAATATTGAGCGAACTATTAAGCTCTATAGCAGACTTTCGATAGAATCGCTAATCATAACTAAGGTTGATGAGGTAGAGAAATTTGGGACAATATTTAACCAAAATCTAAGATCAGGGATTGCTATCTCATATTTTTGCAATGGACAGAATGTCCCGTTAGATATTGAACCTGCAACCGAAGAGATATTTATTAAGAGATTATTACAAAACAGTAGGCATCACACTTGAAAAGGAACTAAATATGGCAGAGCTAATCTCAAGATCGAAAAATTTTAAACCAATTGATCCAGCACAAAAGATCTTATTTCGTAAGATTGGAGGTTATAAGGCGAAAGAGATTGCAGTCACTTCAGGCAAAGGTGGAGTTGGGAAGAGTAATATTGTAGCTAACTTAGCATGCGCTCTTAGTGATTTAGGATTAAATGTTTTACTTTTTGATGCAGACTTTGGGCTTGGTAATATTCATATTTTACTTGGTCTTAATCCAGAATTCACACTGCAAGATACTTTAGTCGGGAATAAGCCTATTGATGAGATTATTTTAAAAGATCCAGATGGGATTGATATTTTATCGACTAGTTCAGGTGGTCGCGTTTTGCCTGATTTATCAAAAACAGAATTAATGGGTCTTGCAGCTGAGTTAGATACATTACGACAAAAATATGACATCATTCTTTATGATATTGGTGCTGGAATAAGTAAAAATGTTCAATATTTCTCATCAATTTCAGATGAAATCATTGTCATTACAAATTCAGAGCCGACTTCGTTTGCCGATGCGTATGCACTGATGAAAGTGTTATCAAACAACAGCTCAAAAAAAACATTTCGACTTGTTGTCAATCTTGTTGCAGATAGTAATGAAGCCAAGTTAGTCCATCGAAGATTAGAATCGGTTGCCTATCAGTTCGGGCAAAATTTCAATATTGAGCCACTAGGAGAGCTTAGGATAGATCAAGCAGTACCTGACTCTGTTCGGCTTCAATCACTATTTATAAAGAGATATCCAAACTCAATTGCAACTCATGATATAAGAGAGCTCGCAAGCTCTCTTAGCTATATAACCTTTGGTTCTATGCTAGAAGGGCATGCTTAATCGATGAGCTGCAAAAGTAAGTTTGCTTATTTGATGGGAGTAGTCGTGTTTGCAGTAACGGCACTTTTTTCTCTTTACAGAATGGCAACTATATCGCAAATGGCAATTAATGCTATCACCGGAGGATTTGTCGGTTATGTTATAGGCTCTCTTGGGGCAGTACTCATTTTTGACGACAATGCCACAGAAAACAAGAAGAGCAAGAATAGGGCAGACAAGAGTTAATTTAAAGTAAAGATAGTCTGTTTGTGGGAATTATTTAGTAGATCTGGAATTTTTTTATTTGAGGTCATTGAACATTGAGCAGGTCATCATCTTATGAAGCAGCTGATATTAAGAAGCCAGCTTTAATTGATCGTGCTAATACCGATCAGCTGATAGTAGAGCATGGAGCTATGATAAAATATATTGCATATCGATTAGCTGTCCGGCTACCGTCACATATTGAGATTGATGATCTTATCTCATCTGGGGTTATTGGGTTATTAGATGCTATTGAAAAGTACGATCCATCTAGAGCGACCAAGTTTAAAACTTACGCAGAGATAAGGGTCCGAGGTGCGATGTTAGATGAACTGCGTGCTCAAGATTGGGCGCCTCGCTCTGCAAGGCAAAAAGCAAACCTTATAGCAACTACATATAGTAAATTAGAGCAAAAACTTTGTCGCCACCCTTATGATGATGAAGTTGCAGTTGAGCTTGGAATATCAATAGAACAGTTTTATGAACTATTGAAACTATCAGCCGGCCAATCTATTTTATCGTTTGAAGATCTAGCCTTGCAGAACAAAGATAGCTCTAAGCAGGATCTGTTAGAGACAATAGGTGGCAGCACGGCTAATGATCCTGAACTTATGACATGGATTGATGAGATTAAAACTATTATTATTAACGGGATTGAAGAGCTATCTGAAAAAGAGCAGATACTTCTATCTTTATATTATTATGAAGAGTTAACTATGAAGGAGATTGGAGTTGCATTAAGTATAACGGAGAGTAGAGTCTCTCAAATTCATACTCAAGCTACCCTCAAACTTAGAGGGAAGCTTGAGCGATTTACTGCTGATGGTAACGAGCTAGATATCTCTTAATATACAAACTCTTCGGCAATAATACCTTTGTATTTACTTGCCAGCTAAATCACTCTTAATCTTATTAAGCGCAGAACCTGCTTTAAACCATTCGATCTGCTCATCGCTTAGAGTATGGACAAGTTTCACTGTTTCGCTTGAGCCATCCTTATGATTAATAGTAGCCTCTATATCTTTGCCTGGTTGAATAGATAAAATATCTTTTAATGAGATCGAGTCATCTTCTAAAATTTTATCATAGTCGTTACTATCTCTAAATGTTAATGGGAGTAATCCCTGTTTTTTAAGATTAGTTTCATGGATCCTTGCAAACGATTTAACAATAATCGCACCTGCTCCAAGAAACCGAGGTGACATTGCAGCGTGCTCTCTAGAAGATCCTTCTCCATAATTTTCATCACCGACTACAACCCATTGGATCCCTTTTTCTTTATATGCTCGTGCGGTAGCAGGGACTGACTCATTCTCTTTACCTGTAAGGAGATTTTTTATCGAATCAGCTTTACCATTAAAATAGTTAATAGCGCCGATTAGCATGTTATTTGAAATATTATCAAGGTGCCCTCTAAACTTCAGCCATGGTCCTGCCATTGAGATATGGTCTGTAGTACACTTTCCTTTGGCCTTGATAAGTAACAACATATTTTCAAACTGGCCATTGTTAATAGGTCCTTTAAATGGTGTTAAAAGTTCTAGTCGCTTTGAGTTAGGATCTACATCAATCGATATTTTCTCAGGATTATCAGCAGGAGGAAGGTATAGCAAGTTAGCCTCGGCAAATCCTTTGCTAGGTAGTGGTGGTGCCTCTTTTGGTGGTGCTAATTTCAAGCTGTTTCCATTCTGCTGAATAGTATCTTCTAGTGGATTAAATTTTAGTGTTCCAGCTAGTGCATAGGCAACAACAGTTTCAGGTGAGCCTATGAATGCGTGTGTATTTTTATTCCCATCATTTCGTTTAGGGAAGTTACGATTAAAAGAGGTAACAATACTATTTGGTTCATCCTTTGGAACATCGTCTCGTTGCCATTGCCCGATACAAGGACCACATGCATTGGCTAGTACCTTGCCACCCAACTCCTCAATCTCTTTTATAAATCCATCTCGATCAACTGTTGCACGGACAGTTTCAGACCCAGGAGTAACTAAAAATGGGATCTGGAATTTCAATCCGCTAGACTTGGCCTGCCGAACAATATCAATTACACGATAGATATCTTCGTATGAGGAGTTAGTGCAAGATCCAATTAGTGCAGCACTAATTTTTTCAGGATAACCTTCTTTTTCGGTGTCACTACTCATCTGAGATACCTTATGGGCCAGATCTGGAGTATGCGGGCCAACCAACCGTGGCTCTAAGGTAGTTAGATCAATCTCGATTACTTGATCGAAATATTTGGCAGGATCTTTTAAAACTTCATCATCAGCTTGAAGTAGGTCGATATTCTGATCGGCAAGCTCGCTTGCAAAGAGACGGTTGGTGCTATCTAGATAGTCTCTCATTGAACTGTCGTATGGGAAAATACTTGTCGTTGCTCCGATCTCTGCCCCCATGTTGGTTATTGTCGCTTTACCGGTACAAGATATTGTTTCGCATCCATCACCAAAATATTCAACTATATGGTTGGTTCCACCTTTTACGGTTAAAATTTCGGCTACTTTTAAAATAATATCTTTAGGTGCTGTCCAGCCTGACATCTTACCAGTAAGCTTTATCCCGATTTGCTTCGGATATAGTAGTTCCCATGGCATTCCAACTAGGACATCAACCGCATCAGCGCCCCCTACTCCGATCGCCAACATTCCCATTCCGCCACCATTTACAGTATGAGAATCGGTGCCGATTAGTAACTGCCCAGGAAATGTATAATTCTCTAATGCAACCTGATGAATAATGCCAGAGCCAGGTTTCCAAAAGCCGATATTGTATTTTGCAGAGACACTCTCTAAAAAATTATATACTTCTCTATTCTCATCCGATGCTACCTCTAAATCACTTTTCGCACCTAAATGGGCACGAACAAGATGATCACAATGAATTGAGGCTGGGACCTGGGCTTCTGGAATATTTGCCGAAATAAACTGCAACATTGCCATCTGTGCTGTCGCATCTTGCATTATCACTCTATCAGGTCTAAGTAATAGGTAACTCTTTGCAATATCTAAATCTGAGTTAACTGGATCATCAAGGTGACCTAACAGTACCTTTTCAATTAAAGTTAACGGACGATTCAACCGTTCTTTAATTATTTTTAAGTTCTCTCTTAGCAGCGTATAGGTTGAGTTGATATGATTTGTTGATAATTTTATCTTATCCATTGTTATTCCCCATTTTGACCTGTTTTTATTGAAATGTTATTATTAACAGACTATGGCAGGCTTTCATATAAAATTTTTAATTAAATATCAAAAAATCTTACATAAATCAAAATTAATTAACTAATAAACTCAAATTAAGTTTAGGCTTTATAAGAGAGTTAGAGTAGTATAAAATGCTCTCTCGCGCCCGTAGCTCAGCTGGATAGAGCAACGGACTTCTAATCCGTAGGTCACAGGTTCGAATCCTGTCGGGCGCGCCAACTAATAGAGAAGGAACCTGTTGGAGGGATAATCTTAAGGAAGTATTCAAGAAAAGATAGATAAACTTAAAAAACTTTTATCACGGAAGATAAAATTATTACCGCAGCCCCCCTTCTCTGATATAATCTCCTTATGAGATCCCTACTTCTTATATTCACACTACTATTCTCCACATTAATGTTCTCATCACCGTCGCATGCAAAATGGACGAAAGTGGCTGAAGGTCCGACCGTCTATGGCCCTAGCATAACCTTATATATAGATCTTGAGAGAGTCAGAAAAGAGGATGGATATGTCTATTGGTGGGATTTAGTTGATTATACGAAACCATTCAAACCTGGGGTATTATCTTCTAAATCCTATAATCAAGGTGACTGTAAGCTATTTCAGTTTAAGAGTTTGAGTTATTCGGAGCATAAGGAACATATGGGAGGTGGAACTGGTGTAATAGACAATAACCGTCATAAAGAATGGGAATGTCCTCCTCCTGGAACAGTAGTGGAACTCATCCTAACTGTGGTCTGTAACCTGACGACAGAACAATCTAATGACAAAGTTCAAACTTAACTTCATTATTTGCGACATTGTAAATATAAAATAGGTAGCGGAGTGACCCTCTTTTATTTCAGCTCATATTAAGTAATGCGACAAGGCGGGCAGTGGTCTTGGCAAAAAGTAAATCGTGTTTTGTAACTAAGTGAACAGAGCTAATCTATAATTACTCATCTAAGTTAGGGATATATTTTTTACGAGTATAACCTGTTTTATAAATGCAATGAACTGTTGGTGAAGAAAATGAAGCAGTCCAGACCCTTTTCCTGAACTTTTGATGACTTAAGCAGGGGAAAATAGTAAAGTTACACACCTCATCATAAGTCATTGATATTACTCACTGACCCACGGACTTCTAATCCGTAGGTCAGAGGTTCGAATCCTGCCTGGCGTGCCGACTATAAGTAATAGCTATACTTCTTATGCTGTTGGATTCATTTTTGTAGAGTTACTTTTGCTTCTCTCTATTGATTGCAATGTGAGATATTTATCACCATACTTCTTTAAACTTGATAGTTCACTATCCAAGAGACTGTAATGGCGTTCTTCATCTGCAATAATTGATTCAAATATCTGTTTTGACATCGCATCTGAATTATTAGCAGATTCAATTGCAAACTTATTATAGTCAACGACCGCTTCTTCTTCTGCTGTAGTAGCAGATATCAACATCTGCTCGACCTCTTTTATCTTCTCAACTTTAAGCATCATATCCATCTCAACTTCCCCTTTTAAGAAGAGAATCCGTTCAGATAGAATCTCAACATGTCCCATCTCTTCAATTGCGATCCGCTTAAATAACGAAGATAAAAGATCTAATCCTTGGTCATCACAATGAAAATGAAAATACATATATTGATTAATAGCTAATAATTCTTCACGCAATGCTTTGTTTAATAGTTCAATACTTCTTGCATGCATCTTAATCTCCTTTAAATTTTGTAATTAAATTGTACTAAGTCTTAAATCATAGACCTCTGTTCATCTACTTAAAAGAAAAATTTCAAAATTATGAATCCACCAATTAGCAATAGTGAAAATAGAAAGATAAGTAGATTTATATATTTATCAATAAACTCTTTTATCTGATCACCGAAGATATAGATTAACCATGCCTCTAACATAAATCGTCCTCCTCGACCAATAATAGATGCAGTCAAGAAAGTGATAAAATTTATATTAAATGTGCCAGCTGCAATTGTAAATAGTTTATAAGGGAGTGGTGATATTGCAGCTGTGAGTAGTGTGATAAAACTATATGTCTCAAACTTACTACTAATTAGGAGATAAGAATTTTCTAATCTGTAAAATTCGATGATCTTAATTCCGATTGTATCAATGAAGTAAAGCCCTATAAGATAGCCTACTGCCCCTCCTAGAACAGAGCAGATGGTTGTAGCTACTCCTAGTAAGAGTGCCCTCTTCCTGTTTGCAATAGCCATTGCCACTAATAGAGGGTCAACCGGCAGAGGAAAAATAATTGCCTCGCTAAAGGCAATTATTAGTAATATCAATAATCCATAAGGGCTCAACGCTCCTTTAAGTAAGGTTGCGTAGAGCCTATTTATCAGCAGAGTAATCCCTAGCGTCTATCTGGCACATCTCGTTTTGGTTTTGTTGCAAAGTTTACAAGGTAGTTATAGAGTCTAATTAATCTACCACCCTCTCGTTTTTGATCAGTCCAATGGCCTATCATCCCGATCGTCCTAGATAGAACAAAGAACCCATTTAGAGTTTCGATTGGGAATCCTAAATCTACTAAAATCGTAGCCATGCAACCATCAACATTAAGAATAAGGTTACCTTTCTTACCTGTTGTTACCTCCTCAACTGCTAATGCATAATCTAAAGTTGGCGTTCTAAGCCCTAACTCCTTGACTGACTCTTTTAAAACCGCAACTCGCTTATCTGGATTAGTAACAGATTTCACTCTATGGCCAATACCAGGAACCGGACCAACATTTTTCTTCATGTATGCAAGAAAGCCTTCGATATCGTTTGGATAATTTTTTAGACCATATCGAAACCATGTTGCAGCATCTGTTACTGCACCACCGAATCTAGGACCGATCATTATAAGACCTGCCGCAACCGCTTGACTCATATTTATTCCTGCACAAGCTGCCAAAATAGTTGCAAATGCACCAGAAACTGACGGACCATGATCTGCCGTTAACATAATTATACGACGGATAATCTCAGCTTCTTTATCAGATATCAGCTTCTTGTTCCAGAGCAGCCCAATCACATGTGGGATAGTATACCCTTTTTCAATCAATTGAGAGGCAGGGTAACCACAATATAGTGGTTCATCACCTCGATCATCGCTGATAGTGGTCTTGATAAGTGGCTCAACCATTATTTCACCTTTACTTATCACCTCTTCAACTTTTCGTGGCAATTCAGGTAGCTCTGATGGAGCGATATCTTCTTTTTTGACTATTTCACCGGTTGCTAATAGGTCATTGTACATCTGTTTGATTGCAACACTTAATTCCCCAAATGTTGGAGGGACAATTACTCCTGCCTCTCGTAATAGATTAGATTTAAATCTCGCCGAACCTTCACCATGCAACCCTTCTTTAGCACCGGCATGACCAAACTTCATCCCTTTTGGAAGTTTTTCCTGACAAAAGCCAGAGATGATTGCGATAAGCTTTACCCTCCTTGGTTTTGCTCTATACCACTCGGCAGCCTGTTCTTCTAAATTACCACCCATCTCTCCTACGATGATGACCACTTTTGTCTCATGATCAGCCTCAAATAGCTCTAAATAGGTGGTAAAGTCTGTCACAGGGTATGTATCGCCACCAATCCCTATGGTAGTAGTGATACCATCAGCAAATTGGGAGACGAGCCACATAATTTCATTCGAAAGACCGCCTGATTTTGTTAAGACTCCAAATGAACCAGGACGGTATAGCTTTGAAAGCTTCAGATTGTTATATTCGCCTCCTATAACCCCTAGCCTAGATTTGCCGGCACTTATTGTACCGATTGACGATGGACCGTTAAAAATCTTATTTAATCTCTTAGAATGTTTGATAAGGAGCTTGGCATCTTTTTCTGGGACACCTTCTGTTATCATAGAACAAAACTTAATATTCTTATTTTCTAATGCCTCCATCGCCCCTTTGTACGCTCTTGCTGCTCCTATATAGATCAAAGCTATATCGGTCTCTGGATGGTTCGAGGTCGCTTCATCTACAGTGCTGTAGATAGGGACTGATATGAATTGATTACCAAATGGGATCTCAACAGTTTTACCGGCATCTGGTGGGTAAACAAATGAGGTGACATTAAAATCTAGTCTGCATAGGTAGCTAAACTCTGCCATCCGCTTAGCAGCATTAATACCAGGAACACCACCTAAAATTACGACTTTACTTTTTTCATCAACAATAATGCTCATTAGAGTTAACCTTCCCCGTGAATAGCAAATTTAACAATATCAGTTAGTGGTGTATAGCGATCGAAGACATGTACATCAAATCCTTCTTCTGACAACTGCCTTATTGAATCTAAACCGATAGCTTCATTTGGGCCACCACGCCTTACCCAAATACTGACTCCATTTAATAATCCTTTCTCCTTTGCCTTACGAAAGCCAGCAATTATTCCTGTGAAAGTTGCTTTAACATCTGTAAAGTTGGCAATTGCACCACCTACTATAATATGTTTGATGTTAGGTAATGAGCAGACCTTATCAGTTAGTGCTTCAACTGCCCATGCGGGTGGGTCGCCAGAATATTCAGAATAATTTGCTAACACAGCCCCCATCTCGAGGACAGCATCAGAGTAAAAAACAGATGCGCCACCACCTGCAGGAAGTAGGGCAACTCTAATTTTATCTTTGTCAGCCTCAGTTGGATCTAGCTCAATCAACTTAACAGAACCTTTGACTCTAGCATCAATCTCCATAATCTGAAGTTCGCCTTCTGTATAGGCTCTACCAAACTCAGATGCAAAGTTAAAATTCCAGTCTGGATGGCGAAATTTTGCATCGCCATCTAACATCATTACAGCATCGATTGCACATAGTTTCCCATCGGATGGGTTAATTACTAATGGATTAATCTCCATATAGGTTCCATCTTCGTTGTCAAATGCTTCATAGAGTCTATATGCGAATTTAGCCATTTTAGTTGCTAACTCGCCTTCAAATCCAACTTCAGATACGAGTGACTTTAAATCTTCTTCGGATGGCTTTTCACCAGCTTCGACAGCTAATTTCTTAACTTGCTCCCAGTTTTCTTCAACCTCAATTCCACCGCAATTTGCTAATAGAATTTCAGCTCCACTCCTAGTCGACTGCACTGCAAGATAATATTCTTTATCATGTTTGATCATCTCTGAAATAATCACCTGTGATATAACAAGCTCCCCAACTTTGCTACCTAGAATCGACTTAGCTGCAGTTTTTACCCCCTCTATATCTAGATCAATTTTGACTAATCCATGCTTCATACGAGAGCCGATCGCTTCATGTGCTTTTACAACCATTTTTGACTCTTTCATCCACCTATTAGAATTAACAAGTGAATCTAGTTGGTCTAAATTTGATACTACAATATGGTTTGGCGTATAAATGCCCCATTTGTTAAATATCTCCATCCCTGTTCCTTCTAGAACTTTTCCCATAGAATCCCTACTCCTTATAGAATAAATTTATTGGCAGAATATCTTATTGAGTCACAACTCTTATGTCAATGAAAAAAAATAAGAATACAAAAAGAGAGTGTTATAGTCAATAATAAAAGCGATTTATTTCTCTTTTATTATATCTTGTTTAGAAAATTTGCTATGCTACTATATTTTACATTTGGACGAAATGAAAAATATTGTGATTGCACCTCTTTATAATGAGGTCAATACTCTGAAGGATGCTCTGTATGAAATCAAAAAATATCATAATGGTGACATCCTTGTTATTGATGATGGATCTACTGATGGGTCAGATAAAATAGTAGAGTCATTACCTTTTGTTAAAGTTATTTATCATAAAACTAACCAAGGATATGGTGCAAGTTTAAATAGCGGGTTTAGATTTGCTATAGATAATCAATATGATCTGCTAGTTACATGTGATCTAGATGAGCAACATGAACCAAAACTTATACCTAAGATGTTTAGCTTGATCGAGGATAATGATATTTTATCAGGTAGCCGCTATCTAGAAAAGAGTAGTAATGGACAGAGCATCCCACCAAGGGGTCGTAAGGATGTGAATAGGAAAGTTACAGCTATAATAAATAGATTAACAAACTATAATTTAACAGATGGATTTTGTGGATTTAAAGGTTATAAAGTTTCAGCGCTAAGGATACTTAATTTAAACGAAAAAGGGTATGCCCATCCATTGCAGGGCTGGATTCAGGCTAGCAAGCTTGACCTCAAAGTAAAAGAGGTTGCTGTGCCGATGATATATAAAAATATGTTCAGGTCGTTTGGTAACGATTTAGATGACGATACTAAAAGGTTAGAGTACTATATAAACGCAATAAAGAAAGAGGTACAACAATGTCAACTATTCTCTTTGTCGGAACTCACCCAGATGATATCGACTTTGGAGTAGGTGCTACTGCAAAACTGCTCGCAAGCAGAGGTGATGATGTCTACTTCCTTGATCTTACCAATGGAGAGCCAACACCATTTGGAACTCCAGAGATTAGAGCGATTGAATCTGCAAATGCTGCGAAAATCTTATCGGTAAAGAAGAGGATTACTCTTGACATCAAGAATCGAGAGGTGGTTGATTCGGTTGAAAATCGCCATAAAGTAGCAGAAGTTTATCGAGCGATCCGTCCCGATCTAATCTTAGCCCAACATGAGAAAGATTATCATCCTGACCATATGGCATCATCAATGATTTCATGGAAAGCAAGGTTTGATGCTAAGCTTACAAAAACCGATTTGGCAGGCGAACCATTTTTTGCGCCATACTTTTTACGGTTTTTAGCCAGTCATATGCCACAAATGTTTCAGCCATCATTTGTTATTGATGTCACAGAAACTTTTGATGCTAAAATTGAGGCGGTTAAAAGTTATGAATCACAACTTAAAATGGCAAAACGAGAGAAATGGTTAGTCGACAAGTTAACTGATATGGCAAAGTTTTATGGTGGACTTGTTAATGTCAAATATGGCGAACCGTTCTATAGTGAAGATATTTTGTCACTAGCAAGTTTTGATCCGATCTTACAACATATAAGATAAGTCGAGTCTCCTTTGGATATACGCAGACTAAATATTACTCCACTCACAATGGAGAAATTTATATATCCATCATTTGATGAGTGGGAAGGGCTACTAACTGATAACTTAAGATTACAAGAAGCGACCTTTAATCAGCATCCAGAACTTGAAACAATACGACACAAGGCAAGAAGTGCGGCAATCATTGAAGCTGTACGAACTGCAAAAACCATCGGGATAGATTCGCCTAATCCACTCCTTACAGCCTCTCCTATTATAGGAACAGGGCATCAACCATATTTTTTTCATGCAGGTGTTATTAGTAAGAATATCTTAATCAAGCAGTTTGCCGAAAAGGTTAATGGGACCACAATCTTTATCAATATTGATTCAGATCAGGTCAATGATGGGACTATCTTTTTGCCGAATGTCGATAGTGATCAAAATGTTGGATTAAGATCTGAAAAGCTATTTGATTTTGGAGGATATGATTCATTTGAAGATATAAGAAAAGTTGATACTAGCGATCTGATCGGTAAGTTTGATCAATTCATTGAAGCGATGAAAAAAGATCAGCTCCCTTATGAGCCGTTTGAAAGATGGGTTGATAAAATTAAATTATCGAATCTTGAGCCTAAGGAACCTTATCTTTCATTGATGGTCAAGCTTCGCAATCTATGGGATGAAGAGTTTAATCAGCCGACATTAGAGCTATTTGTATCGACTATTTCAGCCCATACAGGCTTTAAACTTTTTGCAACATTAATATTAAAGAAGATAAAACTTTTTCATACAATTTATAATAGTGAGCTAGATTCATATCGGAAGCTAAAAAAGCTCAGGTATAAAGCTAATCCATTTCCCAACCTCAAAGAGATAGATGGACGGCTTTTTGAAACTCCATTCTGGTTAAAGGAGGAAGGGGAAAAGCGATCAGCGCTATATATAGATGATAAGCAAAAATTGATCCGAGGTTCAGATGAGAGCCTGTTAGGTGGAGTTGAAGAGATGTTAGATGGAAATTTTCCAATCCGCCCCAAAGCCATTTTACTTACAGCCTATATCCGCCTATTCCTGACAGATCTATTTGTACATGGGATAGGTGGGGCGAAATATGATACTATTACCGACCAGATTATTAGTCGCTTTTTCAATATCGATTCGCCAAGATTTGTATCTGTGACAGTTTCGCCAGATCAGATGAAATCTAAGAAGGGTGAGAACAATCAACTTGACGCTCAAAAGCTACCAAATTGTCAAAGAGGGGATTGTAAGATAGTCGAGACTCAACTCCTTGACTGTAAATTATCAGACTGCCAGCGAGCGATAGAAGATTTAAAAACAAGGCTAAGGCAGATAGATTATGCTCCAGAATCGTTTAAAAATGAACTAAATTCAGTTAAATTTAATCAATTAATAGAAGATAAAAAGAGACTAATTGAAGAAATTTCTCTAGCAAAAAAATCAGAAAAAAGAGTGTTAGCAAGTCAAATATCATCAATTAATAAAAAGTTAAGCTCAGACCTTGCTATCGTTCGAAACAAAATTGAGAGTGTAATCGAGAATGTTGAAAAGTTGGTAGAAGCGAATAAAGGTCGAAGCTATCGAGAATATCCATATTTTCTTTACAACCGATCACAAATCGCAGATAAGCTCTTAAAGAGTACGGTTTAATTAAAATTGATGTAAAATATCGATACCTATAAAATGTAGAGCAATTATAAATAAGCGGGTAACAAATACTATGGAGCTATCTAACTATTTAAGTGAAAATCTAATACTGCTTGGAATTGAAGCTAAGAGCAAGACCGAGCTGTTAGAGAAAATGGTTGCACATATAATTGAGAAGGGTGTGGTTACCCCTGATCGGAGCGATATTCTTGTCGAAAAGCTATTAGAGCGCGAAACATTATCGTCGACTGGGATTGGTTCTGCAATTGCAATTCCACATGCATCAGGTGAAGCTATTAAAGAGGAGATGGTAGTGGTAGTTGGTCAATCGGCAGAAGGTTTAGATTATGGCGCGATTGATGATGAACCTGTCAAACTCTTTTTTATGTTAATAAGTTCTGATAAGTCGCCAAAGGCTCATTTACAACTATTGGCAGCGATAGTTCGATTATGCAAAAACAGAGATCTGATTGACCATTTAATGAATGCAACTAATAGTAAAGAAGCCTATGATTATATTGTTCAAGCAGGTCATGTACATGAATGATATATGATGCAAAAGGAGCTTCTTGTATGTGTGCTCAATGCACCAGAGATGATCGATGATATATTAGCAGGGCTATTAGAAGCTGGTGT
>JBLYYQ010000078.1:0-4237 GCA_048550035.1 Nitrospinota bacterium | reverse complement strand
CAGAAAGAATTTGCTCTAAAAATCTATATGGAATACGGAGCTTTTCTGATAGAACTCTGCCAGAAATAGGCTCATTGTCAGGCTCACACTGAAGATGTAGAAGGGCAAGTAATGCATACTCAAACTTAGCTGAAAATTTCATAAACCTAGCTCCTTACATTATACTGTTTCAAAATCAGCTATCAAATTCTAGCTTAGATTGGAATATAAATAGTCTATTTTAGTCTAAAATAGTCAGAATCCTTATTTAATTTCTCTAGAAAATATTTTTCAAGCCTAACTCTCTGTTTTTAAAGCACTATTATTTTTTTATTAAATTTTTTTTGAAAAATTGTTGACTTCCTTATTATCCCTATATATCCTATGTATTACGTCGGAATAATGTTTTTAAAGTAAAGGATATTTAAATGAGTACATCAGCTGTAAAAGAAGAAAACCTAGCTGAATTAGTAGAACAGCTTCATTTTGGAGAAAAGGTTGCTCGTGCGAAGCATCTGTTAGAAGAGGCGTATAACCGTTATGGTGACCGCGCAGTATTAGCAAATAGTCTTGGTAAGGATTCGTTAGCAGTCTGGGACTTGGCATACAAAGTTAATCCAGATGCAAAGTCGTTTATCGTAACCACTTGCTATAAACCGATTGAAACAAAAAACTTTATGCATGAATTCGTAAGTCGATATCAAAATGTAGAGATCTATCAATCTGATCAAGAAGTTGGAGAGCTTTATCGAACAGATCCTGACAAATGTTGTCAGATTCTAAAGGTAGATCCAGTCAAGGAAGCTATCAAAAAGATGAATGTAGAATGTTGGATCACTGGACTTCGCTGCACAGAAGGTCGCACAAGGACTGATTACAGAGAGACCGAGCAAAGGGATGCAAATTTGGTTAAACTAAACCCACTACTTCTCTTTAAAGAGCGTGAAGTTTGGCAATATTTAGCATTAAACAATGTCATTGTTAACCCACTCTACAGTGAAGGATATCGCTCACTTGGTTGTTCGCCATGTACAAAGATTACTAATGATGACAATGAACGTGCAGGTAGATGGGTAGATACTTCCAAGTGTGGTGGCGAGTGTGGCATTCATACTCAAGCTTTAACTGATGAACCAATCACCTAACAGTTAACTGGAGTTATGAATGCGAGTTTCGACAGTGTTAACACGAAAAAGTTCCTTTGCTGATACACTAAGTGAGTATCAGAAAGGAACTATCCCTGAAATAGAGTTTAATCGCTTTAGAGTTGGGCTTGGGATCTATCCACAACGACAAGAAAGCTTTTACATGGTTCGAACTAAAATTGTAGCAGGAGTAGTTGATAGTGAGAAATTGCGACATGTTGCTCATCTGGCCGATCGCTTTGCTGACAAGATAGTTCATTTTACCAGTCGGCAAAATATACAGTTTCATTTTGTGAAATTGGATAATGTAGTAACTTTGCTTGATAGATTAAACAGTTCAGGCATCACTACAATGGGAGCATGTGGAAATACACTCCGTAATGTAAATGTTTGTGACCATAGTGAAGCTGTTGCACCATTGGCAGTCGAGCTTTCTCGTCACTTAATGGAGTTAGATTTAGCATTTGAACTACCACGCAAATTAAAGATTACACTATCTGATGAAGTGGGTGGTTGTGCTACTACATTAACAAGTGATATTGCTATTGTCCGTTCAGAACAAAGCAGCATGGACGGAGACTGGCTATTTGATCTATTGGTAGGTGGTGGGCAAGGTGCAATGCCAAAACTGGCATCTAAACTCCACTCAGGGTTACATGCCAAAGATCTCTATCGAGCAATCGTTGCAGTATTAGAGGTTTTCGCAAAAGAAGGTCATGGTGTTAGTCGAAATCGTTCTCGCATAAAATTTTTAGTTGACCGCATAGGTATTGAACGCTTTAGAACATTATATGAAGAAGAGTATATCAAAGTAGCTTTGGAGTACCCATTTGAAATTGATCCTGTTCTTGCTTCCCCCGCTAGGGCAGGATTAACTCTTCTTATTCGGAGCCTAAACGCAGATTACACTGTTAAGCAGCTACTAACTATTGCTACCATATTAGATATGCCAGAAGTCAATAACAATGCGAGGATCAGTAAGAAAGGGTCGCTACTACTCTTTGGAGTACCAGATTCTAAAATAGAGAGCTTGGTCAAAATAGTAAGTGACAGCAGTATGAATCTTGAGAAACTAGACGATGCTCCCTCTATAACAGTCTGCAATGGTTCTTCTACCTGCCCGAAGGCACTATTGAATACAAAAGATCTCGGTGAAACAGTTGAGTCACAATTCAAAGATATCTTTAGATCAAACAATCATTTAAGCATCGCTGTGAGTGGATGTCCTAATTCTTGTGCAAATTGTTATACTGCTAATATTGGGCTAATTGCTGGTGCAAAAAATATCAATGGCGAATCGATTGCAATGTATCAATTGTATTTGGGAGGTTCTGAACTAGCAGGGAAATTAGCGCTCCGCACAAAAGTAAAAATCCCAACTGATCAAGTTATAGATATTATCAGACTAATTGGGTCACTATTTCTCAAACACCGTATCAATAATGAACATTTCAGGGAGCTGCTTGATCGAGTGGAAGTTGATTATTTTGCCAAAGCCGCTAATGATCTCATCCAATCAAAGAGTCTGAAATTAGTATAACTTTGCTAACTCTGATAATTTACAATTTCTATGTTACATTAAGAGTAATTGACCTATAATATTAGTTGGATAGATATACTAACTCATTAAAGGGCATAGAGATGCAACGAGAACCAAATTTTGAAGAAGTGCTCCTAACCGATGAGAAAATTGTTTGGAAAGGGCGACCTGAACCTTCTATAATATTCACTAAGAATGATGGAGCTTTGATTCCAATCAGTATATCCGGTAGCGTAATGCCTCTTTTTATGCTGGCACCGATGCTAAATCATATTAACTCTACGACAGATACTCTGTATTTAACAGTTCTAGGCATTGTGGGAGCATTATTTCTTGCCTTATCTATATATATAATAGTTGGCAGGTTTTTTTATAAATATATGCTCAAACTAAAGACTTGGTATTTAATCACTAATAAGAGGGTTATAATCATCAAGCATCTCTTGAGGAAAACTGTTCAAAGCCAAACATTTAAAGATATGAACGATTATTCTCATACAGTTAGAAGTGATGCTATCGGAACAATCCTATTTGAAAATGTCAACCCAACCACCCGATTCTGTTTGAACACAGGGATTGAATACCTTTATTCAACTAGATTAAGACCTCTCAAAGCTCCCTGTAAAGTTATCGCATTTTATGACATCAAAAATGTTAAGAATGTCTTTCAATTAGTAAAAGACCTTAAATCAAAAGCTTAAATTAAAGCTCCCAAAAGTTATATTGGATTGACACGAACTTAGATATTTAAGTGGTGAGGGTTAATACTAACAGATTATTATTTAATCTTCTGAATGAGATTGAGCTTCATCTAACTTTTTAGCGAAGCCCTCTAAATCCTTCTTCTTTAAATCACCCTTGTAGACGATATCTTCCACCGGTATATCCTCATTCAACATCTTTGGTACCAAATCGGCATTCTTAAGCCGCTCAATATTGGAGTCGAGTTCATCCTCACTATAAGCCATTTGCATCGTAGCACTCACCACATGTGGAATCGATTCCACAACCTTGAGCTTACTTAACTCTTCAGATAGATCAGCACCCTCGATAGTGATGATAATCCGCCCCTTCTCATCATGAAGATGGTAATCACAGGCATCACTCTCTTTTAAAGCATTCACAACTCCATCTAAAAACTGCGGCGTCGTTTGCACTACTATACTCGATATATTCATCTCATACTCCTGATCGCTGCTCAATATTAAATCTACAAAGCGTCACGTTAAAATTTCAATTTATAATAATTAAACTTGTTCGAATCTGTTGTTACAAAGAGCTCATTTTCAGTAATAAATAAAATTGCTGACAGTGACATTAAGTTTTCTGTTAGCCGATAAATCTTACTCTTGGTATTAGTGTTGAAAAGAGTCACATTACTATTTTCATCACTTGAATAGGCAGCTAAATCACCACTAGGAGAGAGTCCCGCACCATATATCAAAAATCTATTTTTCTCCCTTAAGAAATAGTTGCTACCATTCTTTAGATTATATACCACACATCTCCCATCTTGACCTGCAGTGATGATCTTATCACTCTTATAGTCAATTTGAAATACCCTATCAAGATT
>JBLYYQ010000077.1:0-9107 GCA_048550035.1 Nitrospinota bacterium | reverse complement strand
GAGGCAGTCCGTTATGTTTCAACTCAAACCCCAGCTAACTTTTATCGACATTAATTTGACTGAGAGGATATAAACATAGCCAGACATCTTCAAGCTTTTATAATTGCATTCTTATTCATTTCTGCCTTCAATATTGGTGTAGCCAGATCTGATTCTAGCAAGCAGGTGAAACTGTTAGAGGTTAGCATTGCAACCTCTGATTCAGTACAAGGTCGTAGACCTGCAGCTTCTAATCTAATTTACACTTATCTTGGTCCATCTGATATAAAGTTTGTAAAGTCAATTGATATCTACAAAGATGCTGATAACAGGATTAGTGCAGTCAAGATTGTAAGGAAAACAATTATAGGTGAGAAGATTACAACTCTCTTTACAGATGTTAAACAGCTTTCGATCAAAGAATTACCTCCTAAGGATAAGCGGATCCATGGGATAGTTACAATCTCAGTCCGAAATGCATCTAAATTGAGTTTTCCTTAGGGGCTGAAAAATAGCTGTTAAGGTCTCTATGAGAAAGTAAGTCAGACGAGTGGCTCTATAATAGCTAAGAAGAATCAGAATACAGACTCGTTATTAATGCGCTCGCATCTATGGCAGTGATGGAGATGATGAATGCCGATCTATACCTTATGACTTTAACATCAAAATCAGATAACTAGCTGATGATCGCCAGCTACAAGCTATTGAAATAAGTAGCTTCATAAATCCTATTGTAAGCTAGTATACAATAGGATAGTATATAGATTCAATCTCTTGTTATTGAAAGGTGGTAATTGTGTATCCAGAAGTTTTTTCATTAGGATTTCTTACAATCCATAGCTATGGAGTTGCATTAGGTTGTGCGTTTGTAGTGATGCTATCTGTAAATATATATCTAGGTCGACGGTTAAATATTGATCCTGAGTTAATAAAAGATACTGCATTATGGATTGTTGTGGGAGCGCTTATTGGCTCAAGACTATTTTATGTTTTCCTCGATCTTGATCACTTTATGGCAAACCCAATTGATATATTCAAGGTATGGGCTGGTGGGTTAGTTTTTTATGGTGGATTTGTGGGTGGATTTTTAGCACTCTCTATCATGTTGTACATTCATAGAAGCAAAGTTGATTTTTGGGACTATTTAGATACGATAGCACCTGCAATGTCACTCGGACATATGGTAGGTAGGCTAGGATGTTTTATGGCCGGATGTTGCTACGGCAAGCCTACTGACACTATATTTGGAGTTACATTCTTAGATCCAAAATCGTTTGCTCCATTGAATATACCAATTCACCCAACTCAACTTTATGATTCATTCAACGAGCTGGCAATATTTACTATCCTTATCCTATTGTGGCGCAATCGAAAGTTCAAAGGTCAGATCGCACTTACATATATGATTCTATATCCAATCGGTCGTAGCATTGTAGAGATATTTCGAGGTGATGCTATACGAGGAGTATGGCTAAACTCTACATTAAGTTTTTCTCAGATTATTAGTGGAATAATATTACTAGTTGCATTAAGTTTACTATATAGAAACTATAAAACTTATCCTCTAGCTGAAGTTAAGTAAGCTAACTTTTTTAATCTAAGATGAGCAACGATTATAAATTAAATCTTCTAATTGTTGATGATAATAATGCCAATGCAAGAATTGATCAATTCTTAGCAACTAAAATTACTGATCTGAGCCGAGCGGAGATCAAGCGAACGATTGAGCGAGGTGATGTTGAGTGTGATGGTTGTCGTTCAACAAAGCCGTCATTTAGGCTCAAAGCTGGAAGTCAGGTATCGATAAAATGTAAAACTATTGTAGCAAACGAGCCAATAGCGGCTGAAGATATCAAACTTGACATACTCTATGAAGATGATGATTTAGCAGTCATTAATAAACCCCCATTTATGATTACCCATCCAACTCAATCTGTTAGGTCAGCGACATTAGTCAATGGTCTGATTTGGCATTATAAAGATAATTTATCTAAGGTTGCAGGTCAGGATAGACCTGGCATTGTACATAGGTTAGATAAAGATAGCTCTGGTCTAATTTTGATAGCTAAAAATGATCTAGCACATAATCTGCTGGCAAAACAGTTATCGACTCGAGTGTTGAAGCGGACTTACATAGCGGTGGCTAAAGGATCTGATATCAAAGATAACAAAACTATCAACGCTCCTATCGGACGAAGCAAAAGAAATAGATTGAAGATGACTATTGACCATGAAAATGGGAAAGATGCTATAACAGAAGTTGAGGTCATTGAGCGATTAGTACGATGTGTAGTGTTAAAAGTTAGGATAAAAACTGGTCGAACACATCAGATCAGGGTACATCTTCATAGTATCGGCTATCCAATAATAGGGGACGCTCTCTACATTTCAAAACATAGCAAGTTTCCAATTAATAGACAGGCATTGCATGCCTATGAGGTCAGCTTTGAGCATCCAACAAAAAAGGTAAATATGAAATTCAAGCAACCACTACCAGCTGATATTACAACATTGATATCGAAGCTAGGTGGCGATCTCTCGAAGATAGGCTAAGATGACTAAATTATTAACGAAGCTAAATTCAAATAAGGAAGATCAGTTTCGTCTTGGGTTACTACGCAAGCTGTTCATGTTTGTTGTCAGGATGGCAGCTCTTCCTGTCTGTTGGACCTACTTTCGACTCCTTAATAAGATAAAAATTATTGGAGAAGAAAACCTTCCAGTTGATCAAAAGATGCTCGTATGTGCAAATCATCAATCATGGGTCGACACAGTTATCATGCCTTATTCATCTGCAAAGCGTATGACATTAAGACCTTATATGATTCCGGCAAAAGAGGGACTGTTTTCTATCCCTGTTTTAGGTTTTCTAATAAGATACCTTGGTGCGTTTCCTGTTAAGAGGGGCAGGAGTGATACTAAGACAATTAGTAAACTTATATACTTTTGTAAGCAACTTTTTGTGATTGCTTTTCCTGAGGGGACAAGGAGCAAAACAGGAAAGCTGCTGCGAGGCAAATCAACAGTAGGCTCAATAATATATAGTGCAAAGCCATGTGTAATTCCGGCATTACTTATTAATACTGAGCATTACCCATTCGGCTACGAGAAAAAATGGTTTAATATTAATTACTGCGTGGTCTATGGGCAGGCATTGGAGTTATCGAAGTTTTATGCTATGGAACCTAACAAGGAGACTTTTCAACTAATATCAAATGAGATAATGCTTGCAATCGGGAATTTGAAACAAGAGCATATCAACCTTTATATAACTAAGCAGAGTTAGTTGCTAGCAGCTACTGATGATAAAACAATTTAAACCTATAGATTCAGAGAATAGCTATTATTTTGAATTATTGGCAGAGTCTGAAGGTTATAAAGTTATCGCCGGTATTGATGAAGCTGGTAGGGGAGCTTTGGCAGGTCCTGTGGTTGCAGCGACTGTGATATTGGGGAGAGGCTTCACTCTTAGAGGAATTGACGATTCAAAGAAGCTTTCTGTAAAAAAGCGAGAGTTGTTATTTGATCAGATAATTAAAAAATCACTAGCAAGTGGATATGCGATGGCGTCGCCATCCGAAATTGATAGTGTTAACATACTTCAGGCTACATTACTTGCAATGAAAAGGAGTACTGCAAGGTTAACAGTCGAACCAGATATATTATTAGTTGATGGTATCACTCCTATCAAATTTGGTAAACCTGAATGGCTAATTATTAAAGGTGACAATAGTTCAATTTCAATTGCAGCAGCATCAATTATTGCGAAAGTTAGTCGTGATCGATATATGAGGTCAATTGCGAAAGAATATCCAGAATATAAGTTTGAATCTAACAAAGGTTACCCTACCGCTTCTCATATAGCATCGATTGAGAAGTATGGTCTTTCTCCTTTGCATCGAGCTAGTTTTAGAATACGATCTATCAACAGATGAATATTATTAGGTCGATTGGATATTGTTTATTGAGAAGAGTTGCGTTACTAAAATTTAGTTTACGAGGTCGCAATTCTCATATTGCTAAAGGTAAGTATGGAGAGGATTTAGCAACTTTATTTCTAAAAAAAGGTGGCTATAAAATTTTGGGACGAAATGTTATTATCAAGCGTCATGAGGTTGATATAATAGCAATGGATCAGAACCAGCTCGTTTTTATAGAGGTTAAAAGTCGATCAGAGAACTGTATGATCGATCCATTAGAGGTAGTTAATAGTAAGGCGCAACAACGTTTAAAAAGAGCAGCAAATTTATTTATAGCTAAGCAAAAGCTAAGTGATCTCTCAGTTAGGTTTGATATTATTGCTATCTATATTGCAGGAAATGATGCTCAGGTAAAGCATATCAGAAATGCTTTTTAGCTAAAAAAACTTCTGTTAGATAAAGTATAAAGTTTGAAGAGATGAAAAATTATATAATAAGAAGATTATTGCTAATGATACCGATGGTGCTTGGCATAACTATCATATCATTTTTAACGCTACAGCTTGCCCCTGGTTCGCCTGTTGAACTACTAACAGATCTTAATCCAAATGTCTCAGCTGAATCAGCAGAGAGGTTGCGTGAATTGTATAATCTTGATGAGCCTATTCATATTCAATATTTGCAATGGCTAAAGCGTGTAGTGTCGTTTGATTTTGGTAACTCGTTCACACCAGATAGACGACCAGTTATAGATAAGATTATGGAACGAATGCCGGTTACTATTTTCATAAGTGCTATGACATTGCTGATCACATTACTGATTGCTATTCCGATTGGTCTGTTATCAGCCTCTAACCCGTATGGCTGGTTTGATCGATTGAGTACACTATTTGTTTTTATAGGTTTTTCAGCACCAGGGTTTTGGGTAGCACTACTTGCGATGATCTTTTTTGGGCTAATGCTTGGCTGGTTGCCAATATCAGGTTTAACATCATATAACCATGCCGATCTTAATTTGATAGGAAAACTAGTAGACTATTCAAAACATTTAATATTGCCGATCTTAGTTTCAGCTCTGAGCGGATTAGCGTTTTTATCAAGATTGGTGCGACAATCTACCTTAGAAGTGATTGAGTCTGATTTTATCGTTTGCGCAAGAGCTAAAGGAGTCCCACGAGGTTTAGTACTATTTAAACATAGTCTCCGTAATGCACTACTGCCACTTATTACTACTTTGGGAATGTCACTTCCTGCGCTTATAGGAGGCTCAGCAATTTTTGAAACAATATTTTCCATCCCAGGTTTTGGGCAACTTTTTTTACAGTCAGTCTACTCACGTGATTATCCACTCGTAATGGCAGCATTAGTTATCGGTTCACTATTAACACTTATTGGCAATCTGCTTGCAGATATTACATATGCGTTTGCAGATCCTAGGATAAGTTATGAATAAGACTATTGCTTCTGAAGATAGCTCACAATTCTGGCTAGTTGTTAAGCGATTCAAGAAAAACAGACTGGCAGTAGGTGGCTTTATAATTGTCAGCGGATTATTTCTTGTGGCGATTTTTGCTCCCTACATTGCACCATACGATCCTTATGCAATTAATGTAGATTTGCTACTAGCACCTCCCTCAACGAGCAATATACTAGGCTCAGACCAGCTCGGGCGTGACCTCTTTTCGCGGATGGTATATGGTGCCAGAATTTCACTTGCGGTCGGCTTTGTTGCTGTTGGAATCTCAACTCTGATAGGGGCAGTTGTAGGGGCTATTTCAGGCTACTTTGGTGGTTGGATTGATGAGGTTCTTATGCGCATAACTGATCTGATGCTGACTGTTCCAACAATATTTTTGATACTTGCAGTGATCACATTTTTGAACCCATCAATATATAACATCATGGCTGTCATCGGACTTACTAGTTGGATGGGTGTTACAAGGTTAGTGCGAGCTGAATTTTTATCATTAAAGGAGCGCGATTTTGTGTTGGCTTGCAAAGCTCTTGGTGCATCTAACACCTCCATATTGTTTAAACATATATTGCCAAATGCAATGGCCCCATTACTAGTTTCTGCAACATTAGGAGTTGCCGGTGCTATTTTGACAGAGTCAGCACTCTCATTTTTAGGAATCGGCGTTCAGCCTCCAACACCATCTTGGGGTGCCATATTAACTGAAGGCAAAAATAATATTGAGTATGCATGGTGGCTCAGTGTTTGCCCTGGACTTGCTATACTAATTACGGTGCTAGGGTATAACCTACTAGGTGAAGGGATAAGAGATGCACTTGATCCTAAAGCATCTAAAAGTTAGGCCATAATCAAACTAGGAAGATTCTAATTTTTCTAAGAGTTCCGAATGTATAATAGAGTTAGATGCAACAATATTCTTTTTATATATATCTAATTTACCACCATCGAGCAGGCTAAGAGTGCCAGATGCCTCTTCTATTATTAATGAGCCTGCTGCAATATCCCATGGCTGAAGATAAAACTCCCAAAATCCGTCAAGACGACCGGCAGCTACATAGCAAAGATCTAGCGATGCAGCTCCAGGCCGCCTGATTGCTTGAGTACTTTTAGCTAACCGTTCAAATTGTGCTAAGTTATTATTTTCTGCATCTTTTATATTATATGGAAACCCTGTGGCAAGTAACGAGTTAATGAGTGAATCAGTTTTAGAGACTCTGATTTTTTCCCCATTTAGTTTAGCACCACAATTTTGCTTGGCAGTAAAGAGCTCTGACCTAGTAGGATCGTAGACCACTCCAACTTTAATTTGGCCATTATATTCAAAGGCAATTGAGGTTGCATAGAATGGGAATTTATGAATATAATTTGTCGTACCATCTAGTGGGTCAATAATCCATCTGCTTTGAGAATCAACTGATAAGCCACTCTCCTCTGCAAGGATAGCATGCTCTGGGAAGGTATCTTTAATAATCTCAATAATAGTTTTTTCACATTCAATGTCAACCTCAGTCACTAAGTCAATGATCCCCTTATGCTCAATATTAAACTTAGTTTCAAGTCGATTATTCATGATCGCCCCAGCAGCCAATGCAGCCTTAACTGCAATCTGCTCAATCAAATCTATATCGAACTTTTCTTCTGTTGCATTACTCAATCCATCCACCTCCGATTACAAAATCATCATGATATAAAGTGGCAACCTGACCTGGCGTTACAGACTTTTGAGGTTCGTCAAAAGTTAAGTGCAATTTACCAGATGAAAGTTGCTTCATAGTTGCTTTAGCTTCCTCACTTCGATATCTTATCTTTGCAGCAATTGTAATACCTTCCAGTTGATCCTTCGGAACGCTCCATTCAACATCTCTCAAAACGAGATCACGCCTGTATAAATCTGTTTGATCACCAACTGTAATCTCATTTTGCTTGGCATCAATGTTTAGAACATAGAGACGGTTAGTAGTCGCAACATTAATGCTGTGCCGTTGACCTATAGTGTAGTGATAAAATCCAGGGTGCGTACCAATTATTTTGCCATTGATATCTAGGATATTACCTTCGCCTACTAGTTGGTTAGTGTGCTGTTGCAATGTTTGAACATAGTCATCATTGATGGTAAAGCATATTTCTTGGCTCTCTCTTTGGTCAAAGCCTTGAAGATTCAAATTTGCTGCGATTGACCTTGTTTCTGACTTACTATAATCACCAAGCACAAATATAATTTTATTTATATTACTGCTTTTTACTAGACTGAGAAAGTAACTCTGATCCTTGTTTCTATCAAGACCTTTAGCAATTACTTGGTGGCCTTTAAATTCTTTAATCCTTGCATAGTGACCAGTTGCAATTTTCGATGTACCAAATTCTTTGCCAAGCTCAAGCAGGTAATCAAACTTAATCGTCTGATTACATTTAACGCAAGGGTTTGGAGTGCTACCTGCTAAATAGGTATCAACAAAATAGTCAATCACCATATCTTTAAACTTACTGGAGATGTCTATTGTATGATGTTCAATCCCAAGCGATTTGGCAACATTTTTTGCATAACTAGGATCAAATTGGCTATCCTTTACTACTCGCATAGTAATTCCGACAAGATCAAAACCTTGCTGTTTTAATATTGCCGCAGTAACAGAGCTATCCACTCCACCACTCATAGCAACTAATACTCTATTATTTTTCACTTAAACTTTCTTGTAAAAAGATATTGTCAACTAACTTAAGTCAAAAATCGGATCATCCTTTTTTCGCTTGGTATCTGATGAAAGTATGTTTCGTAAATCTTCCAGCAGTAGATAGGTTGCAGGTGTGAGCAATAATGATATCAATGTCGCAAACAGCACACCAAATCCGAGCGATATTGCCATTGGGATCAAAAATTGTGCTTGAACTGAGCGTTCTGCTAGCATAGGTGTTACGCCAGCAAAAGTTGTAAGTGCTGTTAGAACAATTGGTCTAAAGCGTGTTTTACATGTCTCTAGTACCGCATCAACAAATGGAATATTTTCTTTGCGCAATTTGTTAATATAGGAAATTAGTATTAAGTTAGAATTTACCACAACGCCGCTTAGAGCAACTACTCCCATAAATGATAGAAACGAAAAGTTAAATCCTAATATGAGATGCCCCCAAACTGCACCTATAATACCAAAGGGAATTGCAAGCATAATAAGAATTGGCTGAATGTATGATCGAAGTGGAATAGCTAACAATGCAAATATCACTACCATTGCTTTGATGAAGCCATAGAACATACTAACTAGCGACTCATTCTTATCCTTTTGCTGCCCTTCAAATGCATAGCTAATATTATTATGTTTAAGTAGCAAGCTTGGTAAAAAGTTATCTGCTAAGTCTTTATTGATGTCATCTGCATTAGTTTGCGTAGGATCGACATATGCAGTGACATTAATTGATCGTTTTCTGTTCGAGCGTGTAATGGATGAGAAACCACGTCCTATATCTATATTAGCCAAGGTTGACAATGTTACCCTAGATCCATCTTGAAGTTTCACCGTTAGATTTTCTAAATCAGTAATGGAATTACGTTGATTTGCCTGATGGCGAACCATAACTTTTACTTCATCTCTGTCTCGTTGAATACGTTGAGCTTCTGCACCATAAAAAGCATGCCTTACTTGTGATGCAAAGTCGCCGACTATTACAGCGTTATTTCTAGCATCCTCTCTGAGTGTAAGTTTTATCTCTTGTTTTCCGTTACGATAGGAGTCTGTGAT
>JBLYYQ010000076.1:0-23271 GCA_048550035.1 Nitrospinota bacterium | reverse complement strand
TGCATGAAATTTTCTGCAGACTGGGCAGATCATGCGCGGTGAGCACCCGTCCGCAAGCAGCGAGAAGCCGCCATCACAATCCGGCGGAATGAAAACCCGTTTCACCCGAGCAAAAGCAGCGAGTCAGCTGAAATGGGGTCCGTCGTTAGTGATGCCGGAGCGTAGTCGCTGGAAGATAGATTGAACCTGATGGATTAACATATCCAAAATCAGATAAAAGTTTGACACCTATAATTGCAACTAGGAGTGCCAGTAGATATGCCTTGAATTGTAAAAATGAGCCATAGAGCTTAATACTTGTGAAGCAATTTGACATGCAAAAATTTGTCCGTTGGACTACTAAGCCAAGTATAAAACCGATTATGAGAGCTCCAATTATACGAAATTGAGCTAACTCTATAACCATACTATCTTCCATTGGAACCTTCTTAGCTGCTTTTACTTGATGATTTATCCTACTTTCAGTGCAAGCAGAATTTTATCACAGTTATTCAATAGAAGAACATGCTTAGAATAAATTAAAGCCAGCAGTAGTTAGAATTTCAAATTCATTTTACTATAGAATGCAACACCTTCAATATCGGTAGTTATTTTAAAGAATTTTTCTTTAGCCGGCAAAGCTGAATTAAGTTTATCAAATAGTCGCGAGCCCTTTAACCCTCCAGAATCTACAATATCTTCATCACCACTTGCTAATGATATAACCCATCGGTCTTGTTCTACCTCTGTTAGTGATGCATCAGTATAATCTCTTATGATCCCTGCAATAACCTCTTTTGGGGCTTCATCTTGCACCCAGACTAGACTTTTCTTAAACTTATTCTGTTCTGACTTTGGAACATTTAATCTCTTGATGATTGTTGTCAGCCAACGGTTCAAATCAGTTGGCGATGGATTCAGAATGTTAGCAGGCTCATCCTTAGGTTGCTCTGCTTGGTAGCCTATATTAAGATCTATATCTTCCACAATATCAATATTGAGCGGCTCGTCTCCTATCCTAAACTTGTCGGTGATTCTGTTTTGCAATTTAGAATAGTTTCGGATGAAAAATTCCTTAAACTCGCTTTCACTATTGATCGGATCTTTGAGTTTTGCAAGACGTGTCTCGAGCTTATGCCGTCTTAAAACCTGCTTGATTTCTAAATCAGGGTAGCTATAAATTGGCATCCCGCGTGGGCGATCTAACATTAAACGATCCTTGCTTGCCGAACTAGTTGTTATTATCCTACCATCAGCATACTCTGTTAAAAAATTTACCCACGCAAACCCTTTCGGATCTTTATATAAAATTGTAACTAAAAAACTTTCTGAACTTGAGTAGCTCCTAATAACATATCCTTCCATCAGGTTAATCAGAAAATCATTAATCCTGTTGAACTTTAAGTTACTGCTAAGTAATGCGGTCTCTAAATTTTCTGCTAGCTTAACATCTTTGAAATGGTCAACATTTGCAACTTTCGTAAGCATTATCTCCTTTGGCTTTACTACTGGCAACTCAACAGTTGGACCCTCTTTTACCTTGAAAATAGTACTAATTGACTCACCACTACTTAGTGGCTGATGACTACTTTGGTGCTCTTTATTTATAGAGGTTAAGACCCTATAAACAATAAACATCAAAACAGCTAAGATGAGTAACGATCCAATCGGGTTTGTTGACTGCTCTTCTATTAGCATAATAACTTTTATCCCTTAATTTAGATCACATACAGCGTGGGATATAATTTCTTTTCCCCTTTTTGTACTTTTCTTAATCCTTAATCCAACAATAGCATACTCTAGAGCTTCATCGATACTATCTATCATTATAATATGCAGACTATTTCGTAATTCTTCCGGTAATTCTGCTAGATCGCGCTTATTTTTACTCGGAATCAATACAGTAGTGATCTTAGCTCTAACTGCGGCTAGAATTTTCTCTTTTAGACCACCTATTGGCAAAGCTTTACCACTTAAGGTAATTTCGCCTGTCATCGCGATATCCCGCCTAACTGGCTTGTTCGTCAATGCTGAAAACATTGCTACTGTCAGCGCTACACCAGCTGAAGGTCCTTCCTTTGGGGTTGCTCCTTCCGGAATATGTAAATGTAAGTCAATCTTCTCATGAAAACCTTTTGTCAATCCAAACTCCTTACGCTTTGATCTTATATAGGTTAATGATGCCTGCGCAGACTCTTGCATCACCTCACCTAGCTTACCTGTTAAAATAAACTTACCTTTCCCTTCAACAGGGCTAACCTCAATCTTTAAAATCGAACCACCAACCTCGCTCCAAGCTAGTCCTACAACAGTTCCAACCGTATCTTCTAGCTCAATATCTTCAGACTCAAATTTGTTCTCTCCTAGATATTCACTTACCTTCTTATCTGTAATATTGACTACAACATTTGAGTTAGCTTTCAATTTCTTCTTATTTTTGCTTTTATCTTTCTTTAATGCAAACTCTTTAGCAATTTTCCTACATACTCCACCTAGCTGCCGCTCAAGCTCTCTTACCCCTGATTCTTTAGTAAAGTGTTTTATTATCTTTAAAATTGATTGATCTGAAAACTTTATCGAAAATTTTTCTAATCCATGCATCTTAATCTGATTTCGAATCAAAAATTTCTTGGCTATATCTAACTTCTCACCATCAGAATAACCTGATAATTCAATCACTTCCATCCTGTCTCGAAGTGGTCTTGGAATCGTTGCAAGTGTATTGGCGGTTGTTATAAATGTCACTTCTGACAGATCGTAATCAACCTCTAAATAGTGATCGTTAAACGCATGATTTTGTTCTGGATCTAATGCCTCTAGTAATGCTGAGGATGGATCACCTCTAAAATCAATTCCAACTTTATCGATTTCATCTAACATAATCAATGGGTTAATCGTCTTTGCTCGTTTCATAGCTTGAATGAGGCGACCTGGCAACGCTCCTATATAAGTTCGACGATGTCCCCTGATTTCAGCTTCATCTCGAATACCTCCTAACGAAAATCGTATAAATCGACGTCCCATCGCCCGGGCAATCGATTTGCCAAGCGATGTTTTACCCACCCCTGGAGGGCCTAAGAAACAGAGTATCGGACCGCGCATCTTTTTGACTAAAGCTTTCACTGCTAAATATTCTACAATCCGTTCCTTTACCTTCTCTAATCCATAGTGATCTTCTTCTAGTATCTTGCCTGCCTCTTTTATATCTAACTTATCTTTTGTACGCTTGCTCCATGGAACGTCAATTAGCCACTCAATGTAGTTTCGTGAAACAGTCCCTTCAGCAGACATAGGTGGCATCTTATCTAAGCGATCAAGCTCTTTTAACGATCGCTTCTCCACCTCAGCTGGCATCTTCGCTTTCCGTATTTTATCGCAAAGCTCTTCAGATTCAGACTTCTCATCTTGACCGCCCTTTGATCCTAGCTCCTTCTGAATTGCTTTCATCTGCTCATGGAGATAGTAGTCTCGCTGCGTCTTCTCCATCTGAGATTTGATCCGCCCTCGTACTGTTTTCTCTAATGATGCTACTTCTATCTCATTTTGCATGAAGCCAACCAAACTTTCTAACCGCTTCTTTAAATTTGGTTCTGCTAACATTATCTGCTTTTGGGGTGATGGATTTATAAAATAACCACTTATCATATCGGTCACACGCTCTGGATCACTCTCTTCGTTGATCGTTAATAGAAACTCTTCGGCTATACTCTCTGTAATCTTACCTAGCTCTGCTAGCTGAAACTTTGCGGATCTTAATAGTGCATCTAACTCGAAATCAGCCTTAATCACTGATTTGAATTCGCTTAGTTTTACACGAAAAATTTCAGCTGACTCTAGATACTTTACAATGTTTACACGCTTGAGCCCTTCAACTAACACCTTAACCGATCCATCAGGATGTCGCATAATCTGAGTGATTTTTGTCAACGATCCTACCTTATGAATATCTTTTGGAGTTGGATCATTGAGTTTTGAATCTTTTTGCGCTGATAATACTATGAACTTATTGGATGCCAATGCCTTATCAACAGCTGCTATAGATTTTATCCTCCCTACAAAAAGGGGTATCATTGAACCTGGAAATACCACTGTATCTCGCAATGGAAGTAGTGGATAGGAGTCGCTTGCTTTTATCTTTATCTTATCTAACGTCATAATTAGTCAATCTTTTAGTTTTATTACTATTATACTATAGATAAAATCAGTAACAAGATTGGTCAAGTGCTATATAAGAAAAGAATTTAAAGAGTTTTAAATAGCAAATTTCAGATGGTTAACTTGCCTGCTTGCTTTTGCCATCTGATTGTTCAAAGCTTAGCAATAAAGGTTCTTCTTGTCGCTTTATAACTGCTTCGCTTATTACACATTCTGTAATACCACCTTGCGATGGAATCGTATACATGGGGTCTAGCATCACAGATTCTAAAATCGCACGTAATCCTCTCGCTCCTGTCTTATGCTTTATTGCCTCTTTAGCTAACGCTTTGATAGCTCCATCTGTAAATTTGAGGCTAACATTATCTAGCTCAAATAATTTCTGAAACTGTTTCGTTACTGCATTTTTAGGCTCTGTCAATATTTGAATCATCGACGACTCATCTAAATCTTCTAATGTTGCTACCACTGGCAAACGACCAATAAACTCTGGAATTAAACCAAATTTCAATAGATCCTCTGGCTGTACCTCAGCTAAAGTAGTCGCTAAGCTTGGCTTCTTGGCATTACTTAACTTAGAGCCAAATCCCATCCGCTTATCACATATCCGTTGCTCGATAATCTTATCTAAACCTACAAACGCTCCACCACAAATAAATAGCATCCCAGATGTATCTACATGTAAAAACTCCTGATGAGGATGTTTCCTCCCTCCTTGTGGAGGGACTGATGCAATAGTTCCTTCAATGATCTTTAGCATCGCCTGTTGAACTCCTTCACCTGATACATCACGAGTAATTGATGGATTCTCAGATTTGCGTGAAATCTTATCTATCTCATCTATATAAATTATCCCCCGCTGAACTTTATCTAAATCAAAATCTGCAACTTGGCATAGCCTTAATATTATATTTTCAACATCTTCACCAACATAACCTGCCTCGGTTAATGTAGTCGCATCTACAATAGTAAATGGAACATCTAACGCTTTCGCCAATGTCTGGGCTAGCAAAGTCTTGCCCACCCCAGTTGGACCTATAATTAAAATATTACTCTTCTGAAGTTCGACTTGTGATGGATCTTTACTCTTTACACTACTTACTCGTTTGTAATGATTATAGACCGCAACAGCCAAAACTTTCTTTGCATACTCTTGCCCTATTACATAAGCATCTAACTCAGCTTTTATCTCAGTTGGGGTTAAAAACTTACCTTCAGAGCCTTTCTTCTCTTCAGATAGCTCTTCGACCATAATTTCATTACAAAGATCGATGCACTCATCGCATATATATACATTAGGACCTGCTATTAACTTTGCAACCTCTTCTTGATTCTTATTGCAAAACGAACATATTAGCTTCGGACCTTCTTGTGGTTTATCTTTGTTTGACATCGGTAGTTACCTATCCTTTTGTTGTATCATCACGACTATCTTCACCCTGTTTTTCTGCAACAGGACGAGAGGTGATTACCTCATCCACAATACCATACTCTTTCGCATCCACCGCTGACATGAAATAGTCTCGGTCTGAATCTTTTTCCACCTGCTTAACATCTTTTTTGGTATGCTTGCTCAAGATAGTGTTCAATACTGTTTTGATCTTTTTAGTCTCTAAAGCATGAATTTCTATATCCGATGCTTGACCTTGAAATCCACCAGATGGTTGATGAATCATAACTCTACTATTTGGCAAGGCATGACGCTTACCTTCTGCGCCTGCTGCCAGTAATAATGCTCCCATCGACGCTGCTTGACCTATGCAAATTGTCTGTATATCTGGTCTTACATATTGCATAGTATCATAGATTGCTAGACCTGCTGTTACTATCCCGCCTGGGCTATTGATATATAAAAATATATCTTGCGCTGGATCATCCGCCTCTAAAAAGATCATCTGTGCTATTACTAAATTTGCTATATGATCATCTATTCCCATCCCAAGGAAAATGATTCTATCTTTTAATAAGCGACTATATATATCATACGATCGCTCACCTCTATTCGTCTGTTCTACAACTATAGGCACTAACATTTATTTTGGTTCTCCTTGTTTAGAATCTTCTACAATCTCATCAGTTACTTCTGTTTCACTCAACATAAGATTGTAAATCTTTTCTGTCAACGCCTGATCTGCTATTCGATCTATTGCTCCACTTCTCTCTAACTCTGCACGGGTTTCCTCTAATGATGAGCCTAACATTTTAGAAAATTTTAATAGCTCTGCATTCAGATCATTATCGTCAAGTTTAACATCTTTTTCTTTCGAATAACAGACTAAAATCGATTGCACTTTGATAGATCGGCGCACTTCACGCTCTATATCTTCTCTTGAACGAGACTGCATATTCTTCGACTTGCTATTAGCTTCTATCCGGTTCACTTCCGCTTCTACTAACTGCTCTGGAAGATCTAGCTCCTGATCTTTTAGTAGCTGATCAATCATCCGATCGCGTAGTGCATTATCTTCTGCTAACTTGTTGTTAGTCTCAATTTGATTACAGATATCGCTCCTGAACTCCTTTAGCGTCTCAAACTTTGATACCTCTTTTGCAAAGGAATCGTCTAATTTAGGGAGAATTTTGGATTTGATTTCATTAATTTTAACCTTGAAGAGGACTTCTTTGTCTGCCAATTCTGGATCTGGATAACTCTTAGGGAGCTTGATCTTAAACTCCTTGCTATCCCCAACTTTCAAGCCTTGAATATTTTCGTAAAACTCCTTTAGCATATGGGTAGAATTAACCTCTAGCTCTTTGGCATCTCCATTTAAATTTGCAATAACTTTTCCATCTTCGTCGGTTGCGTTACAATCGAAGAGGATGTAATCCTTGTCTTCAACTGTTTTACCACCTTCAGCTGGCTCTAATCTTGCGTGCTGATTCTGATACTGTTTCAGCAGTTCATCGATCTGACTATCCTTCACTTTACTTATCTTACGACTTAACTTTAGTGTCGGTAGTAAACTTAGATCAACCTTTGGTAACATTTCAACAGTTGCTATAAGTTCGATCGGCTGGGTATCATCCTCAAATGAAATCTTCTCAATTGTCGGCATGCTAACAGGATCTATCTTATGCTCTTTTAATGTCTCTTTAAACGCATTATCTAACATCTTCTGTGCGATCTCGGATCTGACCGATTTGCCATATAGCTTCTCGATTAAACTTTTTGGTACTTTCCCTTTTCTAAAGCCGGCCTGTTTTGTCGTCTTCGCTAATTTGGCTAACTCGACACTCTGTTTAGCACCAACCTCCTCATTACTTAACGTTACGCTGATCTTTACTTTAGCATTTGTAATCGTTTGAGCTTCTCTTTTCAACTCAATATCTCCTATTCTGGTGCGAAAGGGGGGACTCGAACCCCCACAGATTGCTCCACTAGATCCTAAGTCTAGCGCGTCTACCAGTTCCGCCACTTTCGCTTAATTTTAAACTTTCTATTATAAGTCTTATTTTAACCTTTTGCACCGCTTATTTCTCTTTTTTGAGGTATAATAGGTTATGACTAAGCTCGTTAACAAAAATCAGACTATTGAATTACTTTATCTTCAAATCATTCTTGAGCAGAATGTAATCAAAGCTTTTTCCTCCTCTAGAGGGGAAATCAGAATACCAGACGGAGTCGATTTTACTAAAATATTGGAATCTGATATTCTTCGTACATATTCAATGCCAGCAAAATTAATGATTCATATTATCGGTAGAATTGATCCATTATCAAATGATCTGCGGACTAAAATGTTAGATGATGCTAAAAAGCTTGGCTATTATGTTACAAGATTTGAAGATCAAGAACAGATTCTCAAACCTGAAGAGGCATTTGGGCTTTTACTTATACCTTTTACCTAACTATTAACTACTTTTTCACCACTTTTTCGCCTCTTTTCGAATCTTATTTTGAAATATTAAAAACGACGCTTCATAGCTCTGCCTGCCTCTAACTCACCTTCTCGTCGCTTTATACTATCTCGTTTATCATACTCGCGCTTACCTTCCCCTAACCCTAGTAAAATTTTAACCTTCCCCCCTGTAAAATAAAGACGAAGCGGGATTAGAGTATACCCTTTTGCATTCAACTTAACCGCTAGCTTTGAAATCTCTTTCCGTTTTGCAAGGAGTTTTCTTGGTCGTTTAGGGTCGTAAGATTCAAAACTATTCTGGCTCTGGTATGGATTAATTGTCATATGAAATAGCCAGAGCTCATCTTTCATAATTCTTGCATGCGATTCGACTAAGCTTACCTTGCTATCTCTGATGCTTTTGACTTCGTTCCCTTTGAGAACTATTCCAACTTCGATTTTATCATCAAATCTATAATTAAATCGTGCTCGTCTGTTCTCAATTGTTGGACTCTTAGCTTTCCCACCAGTAGCACTGGCTTTAGAACTTTTGGATCTTGACACCTTTTTACTCTTTTCTTATACCACTCGTCCCAAAGCGACTTTCAAGTTCTTTGAAGAGTTCATCTAGCTCAATATCAGCGTTCGATAGTGCAACTAGCAGATGAAAAATTAGATCTGCGCTCTCGTAGATTATTTCATCACGCTTCTCTGATTTGAATGCCAGTATTGTCTCAATTGCCTCTTCGCCCACCTTTTGTAATATTGCATCATCTCCTTTTTCATACAACGCTGCAACATACGAGCTTGTTGGTGAACTCTTCTTGCGCTCCTTTATCAGTTCAAACAGTTCATCTAAAATCATCTCTACCTCCGAACAGGAATACCTTTTGACTCTAAAAACTCCTTTACCTCAAAGATGCTTATTGTCCCAAAATGGAATATCGACGCTGCCAATGCAGCATCTGCTCCACCTTCTGTTAACCCGTCATAAATATCTTCAACTCGACCAACACCTCCTGAGGCTATTAAAGGAATATCAATACTGTCGCTCACTTCCCTAGTTAGCTCAATATCATATCCATTTTTTGTCCCATCTCCATCCATCGATGTCAAAAGTATCTCGCCTGCCCCTAATTTTGCCATCTCCTCTGCCCATAAAACCGCATTCAAACCTGTCGCAGACCGTCCGCCATGTGTGAATATCTCCCACCTATTACTATTCTCAACACGCTTTGCATCGATCGCTACTACTATACATTGTCTTCCAAATCTACTTGACGCTTCTGAAACAAAATCCTTCCTCGCAACTGCCTGACTATTAATAGCAACCTTATCTGCTCCTGCTCGTAAAAGCTTCTCGATATCTTCTAAAGATCGAACACCACCTCCGACCGTTAACGGAATAAATATCTCCTCGGCTGTATGCCTAACAAGATCTAGTATGATATCGCGATTGTCATGTGAAGCTGTGATATCTAAAAATACTAACTCATCAGCACCTTCATTATTATACTGCTTTGCAACTTCAACTGGATCGCCAGCATCTACCAAATTTAAAAATTTCACTCCCTTTACTACACGACCACCGTCAACATCAAGGCATGGAATAATTCGCCTGTTTAAACCCACCGTTAGCTTCCCTCAACAATTTTTATTGCATCAACTAGATCTATCGTCTTCTCATAGAGTGCTTTTCCTATAATAGCACCTTCAATATTATCCTTATTCAACTGACTGATCTTGGCTAAATCATCCAAGCTACTTATTCCTCCTGATGCTATAACATTGATATCTAAACTCGTGGCAAACTTTTCTAGCATCTCGATGTTGGTACCACTCATCATCCCATCTTTTGAAATATCGGTTAAAATAATACCACTTATCCCGATCGTAGCAAACCAGCTTGCTAGCTCAAGAGGATCTTCTTTAACTGTCTCATGCCAACCTTTAACTGCAGGCTTGCCATCTTTTATGTCAAGACCAATGTAGATCCGGTCAGGAAAAAGATCTGATGCCCTAAATGCAAAATCTCGATCTAAAATTGCAGCTGTCCCTAATATTATACGGGAAATCCCTAAATCAAAATAGCTATAGATAGTCTCTATATCACGAACTCCTCCACCTAGCTCAATCGGAATCTCTACCGCTCGTGCTACCTCCTTTAATGATTTATAATTTATAGGATAACCATCCTTCGCTCCATTTAAATCTACAATATGAAGCATCTTTGCACCTTCTGATTCAAACTTCAGTGCCATACTAACAGGATCTGTTTCATACTCTACAAGCTTGTTGTAATCACCTTTCGTCAACCTTACTACTTTACCATCTACTAAATCGATGGCTGGTAAAATAATCATCTTAACCCTATTTTTAATGACCTGCTGATTGGTAGTAGTTTATCCCAAATCGCCAAAACATATATGCAAACGTAAACAGTACGATCCCAACTAATGGCGTCATAAACTGTATTAACGGGGTAAACATTAATCCTGTTGCATCTTTATTTAAAAAGTAATGACTAGGATAGTAATTTATAAATGCAACGGGGAATATCACTGTTAAAAAAACCTGTACATAGAAGTTATAAATTGAGACCGGATAAAGAATAAATTCCTTAGTCGAAAAAACCACTACATGAACTAACGATCTATTACGCTTTGTCCAAAATGTTACAGTCGAGACAGCTATTCGAATTGCTCCTTGAATCAGTGTAGCGCCAAGTAGTGTTAATACAAAGTAGAATAATTTTATAGCCGTAAATTCAATCTGACCCTTCGTTGCCCCATAGTATAGTGCAACTGACCCAAGTGTTAAATTTGCAATTGCATGAATCTCGAAATTGCTTGCTAAAATATGTGCTAGTGGGCTTATCGGCCTGAGTAAATAACGATCAAAATTACCACTTATTATAAATGTTTCAAATCCTAGCAATGCTGAGAAAAAAAGTGATGTAAGTGCTGATGCGAAAACCAATAAACTATATAAAAATGCCATGTCGCCCAAGTTCCATCCATTGATAGAACCAAACTTAGCTAAAATTACTAAAATTACTCCAAGCTGGCCAGCATAAAAAATAATGATTGCAAAAAACATAAATATGAATGTTGCTTGGTACTCCATCTTAGATCGAATTGATGCCATTACTAATATCAATATAATCTTCAGCTTAATATAGAATCTATGTAGCAAGCTCATAACCCTATCCTCCTTGCACAATTAATTTAGTTTGACCCTTAAACCATACAAATCTTGCAGCCGCATATAAAAGTATCACCCATATAAGCTGGCCGATTATAAGATAAAAGATATCATATTCTCTATTGTGACCAATCAAGATAGAGGTTGGTGCATAAATTATATATTGGAATGGGAGAAATTTTATGAATGGCTGCATACTCTCTGGGAAAAAATCTATCGGGAGTATTCCACCTGCGAAAAGTGTCATCAATGCAAACTTCATAAGCTGAAATCCAAATACCTCAACAAACCAAAATGCAAGCATCGCAAACATGAAATTTATGTAAAAGAGTATCAAATAGCCAAATATCCAAGAGATTAAAACAATGATTAGAAGATTGAGACTAATATTAATATTGATATCAAAAAAGATAAAAGTAACAATCGCAATTGGGATAACTCTAGTGACCCAATGAAACATTGTTTGACCTAACGCTTGTGCTAAATGCATCCTGATAAAATTTATTGGCTTTATCATATCCATCGCGATCTGTCCTGAGCGTACATTTGCCGGGATAGATGATTCTTCTTGTGTCAGCGATATTTTAATTAGCATCGCATAAACAGCATATGCAATCATCTGCCCCTTGTTAAATGGTAGGGCAGATAAGTTGGTTGACGCATTATATAAAGCAGACCATAACGAAGTGAAAATAAATATAAAAAGAAGTCCGTTTAGAATCCCAATGACATATTCAAATTTATATGCTTTTTCCTTATTAAATGACTTTAAAAGAAAAATTAAATATAGATAGATATTTTGTTTGTAGATTCTACAAACCTGCTCATACATTGTTTCTATGGACCCCTCTAGTATAGTTTGGATCAGCGTAGATCTTCTTGATTACATCTGCAATCTTTGGAGCATGGACTGATATATCTTTTACTTTATAACAGTTCAGTAAGCTCTTGATAGTCTCAGGGATCGATATTTTTGTGAGATCAATTTTCAAACTTACATGCCTGCCTTGTTCATAAATTATTTCAGTATGATCGATAGACAACTGAGTAACTCTCTCTAAAAATTCGACATCAACTATTCTTTCATGTAGATATTGATTTTTGAGATCTTGTGTCAATCCATCAAAAACGATCTTCCCATCATCTAAGATTATTATCCGACTGCAGAGTACCTCAATATCATCCATATCATGTGTAGTTAGTAGTATGGTAGTTTTTTTCAGCTCATTGATTTTTTTTAAGAAAAAACGGACCCTATCTTTAGCAACAAGATCTAATCCAATAGTCGGCTCATCTAAGAAGAGTATCTTCGGTGAATGGATAAGTGCAGCAGCAATATCTGCTCGCATCCTCTGTCCTAACGAAAGATTTCGAACAGGTTTATCTAAAAATTCATGTAACTCTAGAATTGTTGCGAGCTCATCAAAAGTTTGCTTATATTCTATTCTCTCAATCTGAAAAATAGCGCAAAGTAGCTCAAACGATTCCTTTAATGGTAAATCCCACCATAACTGTGTTCGTTGTCCAAAAACAACGCCGATCTGTCTAGAGTTTTTTTCGCGTTCTTGATATGGGATCAATTTTGCAATTTTAACGCTCCCACTAGTTGGCGTTAAGATTCCGGTTAATGTTTTTATAGTAGTCGATTTGCCTGCACCATTTTCACCAACAAATCCTGCAAATTCTCCATCTTTAATAGTGAAGCTAATATTGTCCACTGCTTTAACAAGCTTCCTCTTGCGACTGAAAAGTGCCTTGATTGAATCTATGAATCGGTCACCTTTAACAACACTCTTGAAATGACGGCTGAGATTTTTAACCACAATCGGATCAGGCTGCTCTGATTTGCTCTGTTGCTCGTCGCTATAATTTGTGTGGGTCATTATTGCCGATAGTTTGATGTTTGTAATCTGCTTTAGAGAAGATCATTAAAGATTAGTCTCTTGCAACATTCCATCTTTTTTCTTATCAGTTTCGTTAGACTCAAACTCTGTTGGCTCCGTACCATCCAAAAATGCTTCAAAGATAGTATCAGATTCGTCCGATTTGGTAAGTAGTCCACTTTTTTTATTAATTCTTGCAAAAACTATATCTGAGGTTGCTCTAAAATCTTCGACTGGATAAGCGCTGACAGCATCTTTGAAAAAGCGGTTCCAGATAGGTATCGCAACATTTGATCCTGCTTCACCTCGTCCGATCGGACTATTATCATCTCTACCAACCCAAACGCCTGCCGTCATATGTTTTGTCGCTCCAATAAACCACGCATCTTGATAGCTATCAGTCGTACCGGTCTTCCCTCCAATCGGTTCTCTAAATACACGCCCAACTCCTCGACCACTCCCTCTCTTAACAACCCCTTTTAAAATATTCATCATCAGAAATGCAGTCGAAGAATTTACAGCACTCATTGGAGATGGTTCATGGCTTCTTAAAAGGAGTCCTGAAGAATCAGTAATCGACTCTATAGCATAAGGTATGTTTCTTATTCCCTGATTAGCTAATGTTGCATAAACATTGGTGATCTCTACTAGCTTCACAGGCGATACTCCAAGTGCTAATCCTAGGTTTTCATCTAGTTCACCTTCGATTCCAAGTAACCTTGCATACTTGATCGCATTCTCAATCCCAACCTGTTCTAGCACCTTGATAGTTACTACATTACGAGAATGTGCTACTGCTTCTCGTATAGTTGTTGGTCCGTAAAATTTTTGCTCAAAATTCATCGGCTTCCAACCTGAGAATTGATTTAATGCTTGATCATATATTATTGGTGCATCAATTATAATAGTTGCTGGAGTCATTGTACTATCTAATGCTGCAGTGTAGATTATAGGCTTAAACGATGAGCCAGGCTGCCTGAGTGCTTGAGTTGCTCGATTAAATTTAGATCGTTTTGAATCATAGCCACCTATCATCGCTAGAATTGCTCCTGTTTCATTCTCTAATGCTATCAGAGCTCCTTGCAAATCTGGCGTCTGTTCTAACTTTAGGCTATAGTTACCATCTTCATCAACTTTTTCATCTTTGAGGGCAACTTCAATAATGTCTCCAACTTTAAACAGTGAATTAGGATCTTTTAGCCTACCTTTCATACTTGCATTCCTATCTACATCAAACTTAGTTGCCCATGCAAAATCAGTCTTCCCAATTATTCCTATCCCCTCTTTAATATTTACAACAATATTAGATTTATTGATCTTAGTTATTACTCCTAATTTTTTATACTCAGGTAAGTCTTTTTTTAACCTAATATCGTCTGGCAAAATTAATGAACCAGAGAGGTCCTCATATGGTAACTCCTCTATCTCATTTATAGGGTCAGTTGAAAGTAAGCGCCAATCAATAACTGTCCGCTCCCCGTCAAGGTTTACAGAACCTACAGTTTCTCGATATCCTAACCTCTTATCATTAGCTTCTAATCCTGATATCACTCCAGCTTTTGCGCTATCTTGCATCATAGAATTTAAACTAGTCTTGATCACCAGTCCATCTTGATAAAGAGCCTTAGAACCAAACTCTTTCTCCACCTCACGCCTAACATGTTCTGTAAACCATGGCGCCTTATTTAATGGCTCCTTTAAGCCTGATAGGATGAACGGTTCTTGTGCTGCTATCATTGCATCATCGTACGAAACAAGCTTCTCATCTACCATCCTCAATAATGCATGACGCCTACGCTGCAATGCGCGACCTACATGTCTGTATGGTGAATAATTGTTAGGTGCCTTTGGCAATCCTGCCATCATAGCAATCTCTGAAATGTTTAGTTCTGTAATCGACTTGCCAAAATATATATTAGCCGCAGCTTCCACACCGTACGCTCCATGACCGTAATAGATATGGTTTAGATAGATTTCTAATATCGCATCTTTAGTAAAGTGGCGCTCCAATTTCAGTGCTAAGAATACCTCTCTTAGCTTCCTATCAATAGTCCGCTCTGGTGATAGTAGCAGTAATTTTGAAACCTGCTGAGTAATGGAACTCCCTCCTTGCACTACCTTTCCTGCCTTTAAATTTGCCACGCTCGCTCGTCCGATACCTATAAAGTTTATTCCATTATGATCACGGAAACCTGCATCCTCTACAGCAAGCGTTGCCTCGATTAAGAGCGTTGGTATATCTTCTAGAGCTGTTAATATTCTCTTCTCAATATAATATTCTGCGATCAGATTTTCGCTTGAATCATAAACCTTAGTTATCAGATTAGGCCGATAATTCGTTAGCTTATCGATCGGTGGCAAGTTTGTTCCATACTTTATATAGACTACCCCAAATAAAATAACCCCAATAAAAGAAAGAATCAGGACAACGATACCAACCCTTACAGCTAATCTTGGAAATCTACTTTCTAGATCTGTCGCTTTACTTTCCATCTACCCTATTAATCCTTCTTTTAATATCAATGCCTAACTGGTTCATCACCAATTTAAGATCAGACCATACATCTTTTTTTGCAGCAGGGTTGCGTAAAAGATAGGCTGGATGGTAGGTCACATAAAGCTTTCGATCTCTGAATTTATGTGGCTTACCTCGTAGCTCTTTCATAGGCAACTCACTCTCAAGAAGCCGGTTCGCTGCAACTTTACCTAGTAAACAGATTATTTCAGGATTCACCATCTCTATCTGCCTATAAAGGTATCCTATACAGTTTTCTATCTCAGATGGCAATGGATCACGATTAGCAGGTGGCCTACATTTTATTATATTTGCAATGTATACCTCTTCTCTCGAAAGGGTCATTGCTTCTATCATATCTGTTAAAAGCTTGCCTGCCCTACCTACAAATGGAACTCCCATGCTATCTTCTTTTGCGCCTGGAGCCTCTCCTATAAACATTAACCTTGCCGACTCTGAGCCAGAACCAAAAACAACATTTGTCCGCAAACTCCCTATCTCACACCTTAGACAGTCTGAAACCTCTGATTCTAAACTCCTAAAATCAACTCTATTATCAGAGCTGCTTCCACTCTTCTTACTTGCTTCCATGCAGAGCCACTCTTTCTTTTCTGATCTCTTAATCCATTCAAGATGCTCATACTTTAATCTTCTTAACTTCAGGGCTAAACTCTCTAACCGCTCTATGCTCATCCTAATAATCTTTGTAAATTCTCAACAATAGCATCAGCAACTAAATCTTTTGAGCAACGGCTGATAAACTTTTGCTCCCCATCTTTGAAAATTATAGTTGCCTCATTATAATCAGATCCAAACCCAATATCCGATCTTGATATATCGTTAACAACTATCATATCAAAGTTTTTCGATCTCAACTTTTTTACTCCATTTTCAATAAAATCACTACTCTCTGCTGCAAATCCAACTGTCAACTGTCCTTGCTTTAACTTTCCTAACCTCATTGCAATATCTCGATTAGGAGCAAGCTCTAATAGGTGCAAGGGGGCTTCTCCTTTTTTAATTTTGCCTGCCTGAACCTCCTTTGGCCTAAAATCGGCTACCGCAGCTGCTAAAATCGCTATATCAACTGTTTCAAAATAGCTACAGACTGCCTCTTCCATCTCTTTACTATTAGAGACTCTCAATACCGTCCCAATCCCTGAAGGTAGAGTAACTTCAGTATGGGCTGCAACCAGAATCAGCTCGCCAGATGATCTCACAACCGATTCTGCAATTGCAATCCCCATCTTCCCGCTTGAATAATTACCAATGAATCTTACATCATCAATCGGCTCGCGAACTGAACCTGTGGTAACTAAAACTTTCTTTCCTTTTAACAGGCTGATCTTCCCTAGTGATCTATTAATTTCAGATAGAATCGTGCCAAGCGATGCTAACCGTCCAAAACCTTCCTCATCGCATGCCAATTTGCCAACCTCAGGCTCTATAAACTCTACACCTCGTAGCTTAAGGGTGGATATATTTGATTGTGTTGCGCTATTTTCATACATCTTCACATTCATAGCAGGTGCCATTATTATCTTCTTGTTGCTAGCTAGCAATGTTGTAGATAATAGATCATCTGCAATACCGTTTGCAAGCTTCCCTATAATATTTGCACTACAAGGTGCAACCAAAATCAGATCTGCCTCCCTAGATAAGTTTATATGAGCTAACGGCTCACTCTGCTCCATCTTATCTGTGTAGACCTGATTCTTTGTCAGTGTCGCAAAGGTCAGGCTACCTGTAAATTTCAGAGCTGACTTTGTCATCAATACTTTTACATTGAATCCTGATTTTGTCAGTTCGGACGCTATATCAACACTCTTGTATGCTGCAATCGAACCTGTCACAGCTAATAAAATTGTCTGGCTCACTTTGTTTCCCATTTAAACTTGAGATTATACATTAGATCTCTTTTTTTAATAGCTTTATAGAATTATCAATAACTCAATGAGTATAGTTCATTTCAAAAAAACATTTTTTAACAATTAATATAACAAAATGGAACTATATTTTAATATATGAAGAGTAATGCAAAAAATTTAGAGGCATTTAGCGATATTCCACTTAATATCTCTGTTGAACTTGGTCAAACATTACTCCCTGTCCGTGACATCTTAGAATTGAAACGAGGCTCAATTTTGGAACTATCAAAATTGCTTGGTGAGTCAATGGAGATATTTATCAATGATCTTTTAACTGCACGAGGCGAAGTTGTGGTAGTTAACGAGAAATTTGGAATACGAGTAACCGATGTCATCGACCCGATAGAAGTTATCAGATATAATCTTTAATAAGTTATAAGATTATTTTCACCTTATTGTTCCAATTACTGATAAAATCAGCTAGTGAACACTATAAAGCTAAATGATCGACCTAAAATATTGGTCGTAAGAACTGATAGGATAGGTGACTTAATACTTACTATTCCGCTCTTCAAATCTATAAAAAGTAAGTTCCCAGCTAGTCAAGTAGCAGTACTTGCCCGTACTTACACATCAGATCTCCTATCAATGGTTAGCTCTGTTAATAATGTTATCTCATTTGAATCTACGAACAATCATATTCCATATCGTAAATTTCCAAAATTGATTAAGGAAATTAATAATTTCAACTTCGATCTTGCGATTATTGTTTTTTCGAACTTTACGGTCGGACTCCTCTTGGCACTTTCAAATATTAAATATCGGATTGGACCTGCAACAAAAATTGCTCAACTATTCTTAACTCATAAGATTAAACAAAACCGCTCTAAAAGTCTAAAGCATGAAGCAATTCATAATTTAGAACTTTTGCATCCACTAAATATAGATCCAATTACTGATCATTATTTAGAGCTCAATAGTCAAATCTCTTTTAAAAAAAAATTTCAATTTAATAACGATAATAAAATTATATCTATCTATCCAGGTTCGGCAGGTTCTGCGTCTAATTGGAAAAAAGAACGCTATATAGAGCTAATTGAAACTGTTAGCCAAGAAAATATCAATATAGTAATAACTGGTGGACCTAATGAAGAATCGTTAGTCAATGAAATATTATCTAAGAGCAAGGTCAAGAATCGTAATGTTGTAGCTTATATTAACCGAGGCAGCCTGCGAGAGTTTGCAACTGTTTTACAAAATTTTGATCTTTTTTTTGGACCATCAACAGGTCCGCTTCATCTAGCAAGTGCGCTTAAAGTTCCAACTGTTTCAATCTATCCACCTATATTTGGACAGCGAGCTGAGAGGTGGGGGCCACTCGGAGAACAAAATACTATTTTCACCCTAGAAACCAATTTGTCAGATAATCAGTTGAAAAAGCGATCAAAATCTTTTAGCTTTCTAGATCTTGTTACTCCCGAGATGGTAAAAGAGAAAATCATAGAAAAATTACAAAATAAAAATGGACATTTACATAAGATTATTAAGGTACATTGCACCTTATAAGTTGAAGTTTGCGATCGCATCATTTTTCATGGTGCTAATCTCGTTAACTTCAGGCTCAGTTGCACTCCTAATGCAGCCACTATTAGATGATATATTCGGACGCAAAGATTACGATGTGCTAACTTTAGTCGCAGGAGCACTACTTGGAATTTATTTTGTTCGTGGCATTGCTCGTTATTTAGCATCATCACTGATGCAGATAGTAGGTCAACTTGCAGTTCGTAACATAAGAAATGAACTACATAGCAACATGCAGAAACTCTCACTCTCATTTTTCAACTCACGAAAGACAGGCGAGATAATTTCTAGGATCACTAATGATGTACAGCTACTCCAGGAAGCTGTTTCGATTGTACTGTTTGATATCATAAGAGAATCTTGCACTATGGTTGTCTTACTAGTGATCTTGTTTTACCAAGATTGGCAGCTTACACTATTTGCAATTATTCTCATCCCAATATCTGCCGTTGTAATAATAAAGCTTGGAGCAATCATTAGGAAAATATCTAAAGCAAGTCAAGAGGCAATGGCCGCTATCAATGGACTACTGTTTGAGACATTTGCAGGAATAAAAGTGGTGCAGGCATTTTCGATGGAAAATTATGAGATTCAGAGATTTCATGAGGTTAATGAATCGTACTTTCAGACAATTAAGCGTGCAATAAGGGTAAGCGAGGTCTCAAGCCCCTTACTTGAGTTTCTAGGTGCCATCAGTCTGACTATGATAATATGGTATGGTGGTTATCAAGTCATCAATGACAAATTAACAGCTGGTCAGTTTTTTTCATTTTTCACCGCATTATTTATGCTATATGCCCCTGTTACAAAACTTGCACGTGCCAATAATAAAGCACAACAGGCAGTAGCAGCCGCTGTCAGAGTATTTAATTATATCGATATAAAGTCAACTATTGTTGAATCTCCAAACCCTATTCATGTCGGCAAACTGCAAAATGCAGTAGAGTTTAATAATGTAACTTTTGCTTATGACCCTGGTAAAAATGTGGTGGATGATGTTAGCTTTACACTAAGACAAGGTGAGTGCGTAGCATTAGTTGGTCCATCAGGCTCTGGTAAAACATCATTAGCAAGCTTGCTCCCACGATTCTTTGATTCGACTGGTGGTGAAATACTGTTTGATGGGACCAATATTAAAGATATCTCTATTAATTCATTGCGTGCTAACATTGGGGTAGTAACACAGGAAATATTTTTATTTGCAGATACTATACGAAACAATATCGGATATGGGTTAGACTCTATTGATGAAGAGAGACTGTTAAATGCCTCTAAATCAGCATTTGCACATGACTTTATCTTAGAGTTGCCTGATCAGTATGAAACCTACATCGGTCAGCAGGGAGTTAAACTTTCTCAGGGGCAGCGGCAACGAATTTCAATAGCGAGAGCAATTATGAAGGATCCCTCAATTTTGATATTTGATGAAGCAACTAGTTCCCTCGATATTAAATCTGAGAGAATGGTTCAAAACGCTATTAGCAATCTTGTTTCTAGCCGTGCATCAATTGTCATTGCACACCGATTATCAACTATCATAAAAGCAGACTTGATTATCGTAATTGAAGATGGGAAAATTGTAGAACAAGGTAGCCATCAACTGTTGCTTAGCAAAAAAGGGCTTTATAAAAAACTTTATGACCTACAATTTTATTAAACAACTAAGATCAGCAAGAGTATTAGATCTAAGCATAGGGCTTCTCATTCTAACACTCTTATTAACTAGCTGCGTCACCACTACAAAATCAACTACACGTAGCATCGTTAAGCTTGGCGCCACTTTAGATATCGATAATACAGATCTCGACACTCTTACTGATAGGTTAGATCAGATCAAGATGTTAGATATAAAGTTTGTCCGTCTCCTATTTGCTATTGATCAAGAAGAGTTTACAAAAGGAGATTATAATCCAAATCTAAAAAAGTTTGAGCAAGCTATTAACCTTGCATCTGAGAGATCTCTAACGATCATCGCAGTCTTAAACATTAAAGCGCAAGGAGTGGTCAATATAAAAGATTTGCAACGGTCATTTGTAGATAAAGTTATATTCCCAATGGTTTCTAGATATTCTGATAAAATTGATTACTGGGAGATCGCAGGAGGGCTGTCAAAGAAGGGGAATCAAATGCTAGTTGCAACCCCCAAAGATTATATAGAATTTCTAAAACTAGCAACAGCTCCAATACGGAAATTAGATCAAGCTGCAATTATTATAAGTAGCATAACAGGTAGTAGCCGTAATCCTGACTTAGACTGGCAATGGCAAGAGAGCCTCCTTGAACTTGAGTTAGGAGAGTATGTTGATATTATCTCTGTCGATCTCGACTTGGAAAATGAAATCGATGACTTTATCTTAACTAGTAGCAACCTGTTAAAAGATATCACTCCCCCACTTGCTATCCATCTATTCATAGAAGATAGTAAGCCTATTGATGATCTGCTCGATGAGTTATCGATATTTAATGACATCCCAGAGGTGAGCCTTATATTTGTAGATTTTATGAAAATCACTCCAAACTAATGAGCGATCAATTGCTGACACCAAAAGAACGGTCATTTACCGTAGCATGCTATGCTCTTTACCTTCTCGCACTTGCCGCAGCTAGCTCTATTACAATTATAGAGTTATCTGAGATAGTAATAATCATCTCTATTATACTGTTTTGTATCAGAAGCAGAGAGCTTCCATATTTATCTGTCATACAGTATCCGATTCTAGCTTTTATCATCACAACACTAATTCTGATACCATTTTCAGTAAACCCTCTTGAATCACTTTATGAAAACAAAGACTTAGTTCACTTACTCCTATTCTTTGCCTGCTACATAATATTTAGTAAAGATATTAAGAAAGCTAAAATCTCTCTTTTCTTGTTGGCGGCAGGATCAATCTTAATGTTCCTAAAGCTTAGTATGAATATCATCGCAGATATTTCTACTTTTCCTTTACATAATGGATGGGCAGATTATAACCGTATTAGATCTACAGGATTAGTGGCAATGATGATTTCAACCTTTTCGTTATCGATATTTCTATTTTCAAAAGAAAGCACGAAGGAGAGACTCTTTTATCTGCTAATGGGAGCTCTTGGAGTTTTTACTATCTTTGCAACTAATACAAGGAGTGCATTAGTAGGTTTAGTTGGAGCTTTAATTTTTTTAGCCTACAAGTTTAAACCAATCTCACTTTTGCTAATTCCCCTATTGTGTATAACAGGCTATCTGCTTGTTCCTCAAACATACCAAGAACGAATCTTGGAAATAGGGAGTTACAAGAAAAATATTATTAGAATCGCACTCTGGGATATTAGCTTAGACATTATTAAAGATTATCCTATCACCGGAACAGGTCGCAATAGCTTACGAGATGTTATTGACAACTATGACGATGATTGGAATGATATAGGTCTAAAGGAAGATAATCCAGGACATTCACATAACAATATTTTTCAAATTGGCATGGAGCGTGGTCTAATCGGACTATCTCTCTGGCTCGTTTATGCGATTATCCCTTTTATATATTTTTTCAAAGCTCTTAGCTTAAGAACAATAAGTAATGAGTCTAGGGCAATAATCTTAGCTACCATAACAACCTTGATCGGATTTCATATAGCAGGCTGGTTTGATTCTACATTCAATGCAACAGAAGTTGCTATAATACACTCTATGCTCCTAGCGGCAGGGTTAGCTTATGCTAGTAACAGTTTAGCAAAAGATAGATTAGATTAGCAATATGGTAGCTGAGAAAAAAAATATCTACATTGTAGATGGTGCAGGATTCTATTACAGAGCATTTTACGGCATGAAAACCGAGCTCACTAATAAGGATAATATCCCAACTAACGCCATATATGGATTTGTCAAGGTGCTGCATAAGTTAATTGAAGAACAAAATCCATACGGGATAGTGATTGCCCTAGATTCTAAAGAAAAAACATTTAGGCACGAGTTATATAGCAACTATAAATCGAGTAGGCCGCAAATGCCAGATGACCTAGCAGTGCAACTACCATATATATATGAGGCGATATCAGCGTTAAATATACCAACATTGAAATTAGAGCGATTTGAGGCTGATGATATCATTGGAACTGTGGCAGCCAAGATCGATAAGAGCCTCTATAATTTAATAATCGTTTCGTCTGATAAAGACATGCTTCAATGTCTAGACTCTGATTCAGTTAAGATTTTAGACCCTATGAAAAATCGGTATTTAGGAGATGCTGATGCTTTAAAAAAGTTT
>JBLYYQ010000075.1:0-7692 GCA_048550035.1 Nitrospinota bacterium | reverse complement strand
GGATTGGAAGGTTATCGGGGAGACAAAATTGGTGGCGGATTCGGTGAGGATCACGTCTACTTCGGCCCCGGCCTGGGTTAGCTTTGAAGCCAGGTCTGTTCGGAGTAAACTTCAAGCGAATGTTAATGATCTGATGATTTTTGTTGCTGATGAAGCCTTAATCGCAAATGAAGTGCTATCGAAGTTACGCTTGTTGATCGCCAATAAGCTTAACTTGATCAATGAAAATGAGTTCAAGTTTGTATGGATCAATGAGTTTCCATTTTTTGAATATAACGAAGATGGTCAGTTAGCTGCTAAGCACCACCCTTTCACCACTTTAGTTGACGAAGATATAGATCTATTAGAGAGTGATCCTGCATTGGTGCGAGCTCGTGCATTTGATCTTTCATTAATTGGTGTGGAGATTGGTGGCGGATCTATTCGAATAAATGATCATACATTGCAGCTGAAAATTTTTGAGCGACTCGGTATTGATTCGGTGACTGCGATGAATAAATTTGGCTTCTTAATTGATGCGTTAAAGTCTGGAGCTCCACCTCACGGGGGGATCGCATTTGGGATTGATCGTTTAGTTGCAATAATAACTAACTCACCTTCAATTCGTGATGTAATTGCATTTCCAAAGACTCAAAAAGGGGTCTGCATGCAAACCGATGCCCCATCAGCTGTCGACCATAAACAGTTGCGAGATCTTAATATCAAAATTGATGATGCTAGTTAGAACCCGTTTTGCACCAAGTCCGACTGGTGATCTGCATATAGGAGGGGTTAGAACCGCCCTATTCAACTGGCTTTATGCCCGCCATCATAACGGTAAATTCATATTGAGAATTGAAGATACTGATGATAAACGATCAAGCGACGAATCAGTTAATCTGATATTGGAATCTCTAAAATGGCTCAATATCGACTTTGATGAAGAGGTTTACTATCAATCGAATCGGAAGGGATTATATGATTCATTGATCGATAAGCTGCTACTAAATAAAAAAGCATACCGGTGTGTCTGCACTCCAGCTGAGTTAGATTTAAAGAGAGAGCAAGCCAAGGCTGCAGGTAAAAAACCACAATATGACAGACTATGTCGCAATAAAGATTATCCTGCTGATATTGATAAGCCTTATACGGTACGAATCAAAGTTCCGCTTGAAGGAGCAACTATCTATACCGACTTACTTCGTGGTGAAGTTAAGGTCGAAAACGCCCAGCTAGATGATATGATTATCCGCCGCTCCAATGGTCTTTCTGCATACAACTTTGCTGTCGTCGCTGATGATGCTGATATGGAGATAACCGATGTCATTCGTGGTGATGATCATATCGCAAACAGCCCAAAGCAAGTTATACTCTACGATGCATTAGATTTACCAAAACCACGCTTTGCTCATGTATCAATGATCATTGGTCCAGATGGTAAACGACTCTCAAAGCGAGATGGTGCGTTGTCAGTTCTAGAATATCGAAAGAACGGTATTTTACCTGATGCGTTTATAAATTATGTTGCAAGACTAGGATGGGGATCAGGTGACAGAGAATATATTGAACCATCTGAAATTATTAAATTATTTACTTTGGATTCATTGTCGCTTGCTCCAGCTAGGTATGACGAAACCAAGCTTCACTGGCTCAACTCTGAATATATCAAGAACTACCCACTTGATGAGCTAACTAAAATAGTAGCAGATCAGCTAGCATCTGAATCAATAAAAGTTGATCATTCATTTCTAATGAAGATACTCCCTCCACTGCAGGTTCGTGCAAAAAAAGTTACCGAACTAGTAGACAATGCAAAATATTTTATTGATAGCAGTTTCACTTACGACCTTGTAGGTGTTAAAAAATTTTTCACCGACAGTAGTAGGTCACATTTAGAAAATATTATAGATCGCTTAGAAAATAGTTCAGAGTTCACTCCTGACTCAATTGAAGAAGTGATAACCAAATTTTTACAAGATAGTAGCTTAAAATTAAAAGAGATTGCACAGCCAGTAAGGTTAGCATTAACAGGTAGAGTTGTAAGTTGCGGGATATATGATATCATGGCAATCTTAGGGAAGGATGAGTCAATCAATCGTCTTAAGCGAGCTGTAAATTTTATCGGGAATAAATAGTCATGAAAATCATCTTAGCAGTTGCAGCTTCAATTTTGCTCATGACAAGCTCGCAAGATGAAGCGCTCAAAGAGATGAAGCTCTTTCCATCAGAACTGCCAGTAGGAGATGAATTGCCTCCTAATACTGAAGCTCTGATATTTGAAAAGATTGAGCGAACAACTAAATATCGATTCATTCAAGATCAAGATGATATTGTTTTAGAGGCCAATGCTAATAATTCAGCCTCAGCGATACTCTTTAAAGTCAATATTGAGCAAGGCGACCTTAAAGAAGATGATCTAGCAATTTCGTGGCGTTGGAAGGTATCAAGTAGCGTTGCAAATGGCGATTTACGTACAAAAAAGTCTGATGATGCGGCTGCTCGAGTATATGTTCTCTTTGAATATAATCCACCGTATGTATCAAAATGGATGCAGATCAAGTATGGTCTTGCCAAGCAGCTCTATGGATCGTATCCTCCTCATGCCACATTAAATTATGTATGGGGCAATAAGATGAAGCAAGGCGAGCAGGGAGTATCAGCATATACCGACCGGTCACATATCATCGTGTTACAAGATAATTCGAGCAAACAAAATCAGTGGATAGAAGAACGGATATACCCATACCGTGATTACAAGCTAGCATTCGAAGGAGCGATTCCAAAGATTGTTGCAATCGGGGTGATGTCTGATACTGACAATACCGATTCAAAAGTGACTGCGTGGTATGCCGATTTACAAGTAGAGATAGCAACAGGTAATGAAAATGCAAAATCTGACAAATAGAGCAATTAGTAGTGGCGCAGAGGGTCAGCTAGGTAAAATATATAAAGTATTAAATCATGGTGAAGTTGAGCTAGTTGATTATCTTGGATCAGATTCAACGGTTGCCAATGCAGCTCGGACATCATACCAACGATCTGAAGGTAAAAGCTTTGAGCATGACAAGAGATTAATCAGAAGGCTCTGGATTGATAAGCATACCTCCCCGTTTGAGATGGTAGGGTTAACTTTTAGGATTCGATTGCCGATATTTGTTATGAGACAACATGTAAGACATCGAACAGCAAGTCTAAACGAATGGTCATTTAGATATACTCAATGCCCTGAGCTATTCTATAGCCCAGCTCCAGATGAAGTAAGATCACAGCACGGTACAAACAAGCAGATGAGTGGTCCACCGTTAGATAGCTCAACTGCGCTTAAAGCAAAAGCAATCATAGATAAAATTAATTCTGATAGCTACAAAAAATATAGTGAGCTACTTGAACTAGGGGTGGCACGCGAGCAGGCTAGAGTATTGTTACCGGTATCTGCATATACTCAGATTATTTGGAGTATTGATTTAAGAAACCTCCTCCACTATTTGACTCTTCGGCTCGCAGAAGATGCACAGCTTGAGATCAAGCGTTATGCAGAAGTAATTGGAAAAATTTTGGCAGTCGGTTGGCCAGCAGTCTGGGAAGCATATCAATTATCAGATGGAAAATAAGAATCTAGCGGCAGTGATCCTAGCAGCAGGTAAAGGTGCTAGAATGAATACAGAATTACCAAAAGCAATGTTGCCAATTAATGGTCAACCTATGTTAAAGATTATAGTAGACAAGGTTAATGAACTTGCCATTGAACCAATAATTGTTATTGTTGGTCACAAGAAAGAGGTCATCATAGACTATTTCTCGAAGAGCAGTGATGCCTTATCATTTGTAACACAAGCCAAACAATTAGGGAGTGCAGATGCCCTACTCGCTGCCAAGGATCAGTTAAAAGATTTTAATGGCGCAATAGTAGTACTCTCTGCTGATGTACCATTAATCACGATTTCAACGTTGCAAGAATTCATTGCCGATTTCCAAAGCAAAAATAATATCCTCTCATTGATAACGGCCACGGTTGATGACCCTGCAAGCTATGGTCGGATTATAAGGGACCGAGCAGGCAACATCAAAGGTAATGTGGAAGCAAAAGAGGCTACTAGCAGCCAACTCTTAATTGATGAAATTAATAGTGGGATTTATATCTTTGATAGCAACTTTCTTTTTGAGACAATAGAAGAGATCGATAACGATAATCGACAAAACGAATACTATCTAACCGATTTAATAAATATAGCAATCGACAAAGGGGAAAAAGTTGGCAGCTTTAAGATTTCTAATAGTAATGAGATTTTAGGTGCAAACAATCAGTTGGAGCTTGCCAAGCTTGATAGATTATCGAAGAGTACTAACTAGGATAAGAATATGAAAGCATTAATACTGTCAGGAGGTATAAGTGAATACATGTCTCCGTTTAATAAGACGAGACCCAATACCAATTTGCAAATCGCAGGTAAGAGCTGTATAAGTCGAACAGTCGAGTTTATAAAAGCAGCTGGCATCAAATCTATTTCGATTGTAGTTGCAGATGACAATAGAGAGTTAATCGAAAATGAATGTAAATTGATTTCGGATGTTCAGATGAATTTCATCACGCAAAAGAAGAAGGGCATTGGAGCTTCGATCCTATCGGCATCAGATCAGTTTTCACCTAGTGAACGATTTTTATTACTCTATGGTGATATCTTTAGCTCAGAAAACATTTTTGCCAACATCATTCAGACTCACGGTGTAAACAAAGGTCATACAGCACTTATATGCCATACAGAAGATAGTGCAAACTATGGGAATGTTTATCTTGATGAAAAAGCACGGATAACAAAATTGATCGAAAAACCAGGAAAGAAAGTAGATCTTCACAATTATGTATTGGCCGGTTTATTTGTTTTTTCAACCAAGCTATTTGAGCATCTTAGAGCAACTGGTTCAAACATGGTAAAAGCAATGAATCGAATGGTACGATCAGAGGTACTGCAAGCTACAATTTGGGATCATGACTGGATCGATTTGAGATTCCCGTGGGATATACTAGAAGCCAACAGATGTGTGATGCGCCATTGGACAACAACAACAATCCATAGTTCAGTTCTAATTTTAAATGCAGAGATCTCAGGTCCTGTTCATATTGAACAAGGAGCCAAGATCTGTTCAGGTGCAGTTTTGCAAGGGCCATTGTATATTGGTCAAGATGCATTCATTGGTCATAATGCACTGATCCGTCCTTATAGTTCAATTGGCGATCGGACAATTATAGGGCAAGGAGTGGAGATGAAAAACTCGATTATATTTAACGATTCAGAGATAGGTCGAAACTCATTTATCGGCGACTCAGTAATCGGATCAAGAGTCCGGATGGGAGCTGGCTGTATGACCCTCAACAACAATGCAGATGAATCGTCAGTATCAGTTAAGATAAAGAATAAAAAGTTTGTACCGAAGCTTGAAAAAGTTGGTGCATTCATTGGCGATAATAGTATCATTGGTGCATCAAATTCTATTCGGGCAGGATCAGTTATTCATAGTGGCTATCAAGTTGACCATAACATTTCAATCAAGAGCTAAGGTTTCCTAAAATGTGCGGCATATCAGGGATAGTATCATTAAAGAATGTTACTGATAAATTAAATAAATCAATTAGCAATCTCGAATATAGAGGCTATGACTCTTGTGGTATTGCCATCATTAATAACTTAAGTAAAGTTAATATCAAGAAAAACATAGGCTCGGTCAGCACTGTTTCTAAGAAGGAAAAATTTCAGACCCTAGAGGGTAATGTTGGTATTGCGCATACTCGCTGGGCAACTCATGGCAAAGTGACGAAAAAGAATGCCCACCCTCACCTTTCTATGAATGGCAAGTTTATTATTGTCCATAACGGAATTATATCTAATTACCGTCAGCTCAAAAATGAGCTGCTTGAGAAAGGATATAAATTTAAATCTTCGACTGATACCGAAGTCATTGTAAACATGGTAGAGTCCTATGCATTATCATCAAATTCAGTGGAGGAGAGTTTTGTGATGGCGCTCCAAAAATTAAAAGGTTCATTTGCTATCACGATGATTGCTATTGATGAACCTGACCGACTCTATTGTGCCAGATTTGAAAGCCCACTGATCATCGGATTAGGTAGTGATGAAAACTATGTCGGATCAGATTTTAACGCATTTATTGAGCACACTAAGAGTGCAGTTATTTTAGATGATAGCGAGTATGCGATTGTAACAAGCGTAGGCTATATTATAAAGTCAATTGACAGTGGAGAGCAGATTACTCGAGACATTCAAAAGTTAGAATGGGATGCTGAACTGGCCTCCAAAGGTGGATTTCCACACTATATGCTAAAAGAGATCTATGAGCAACCAGAGGTCATTCATAATACACTTGCGATTGAACAAAGTAGTATCGACAAATTTGCAGATACAATATTAACAAGTGGTAGTTTTTATTTAACCGGGGTCGGTACCACCTTTTTTGTCACGCAGTTAGCACAATACTATTTTAGCCAATATGCAAATATAACTCCGATCAGTATATCCTCTGATGAGTTTAAATATTTATCAAGTCTGGATAATAAAAGTTTTCTACTGGCAGTAACACAATCAGGTGAGACCTATGACACTCTATCAGCCTTGCGATTTGCAAAGGCCAAAGGTGCCAAAACAGGAGCCATTGTTAATGTTCTTGGTTCATCAACTACACGGCTAGTTGACCTATTGTTAGTACAAGGCTCTGGACCTGAGATATCGGTAATTAGTACAAAAGCTGCCGTTGCGCAAATGATAATTCTAACACGAATTGCAATTACTGCTGGACTAAAGAATGGAACTATCACATATAAAGAGTTTCAAAAATTTAATAAAGAGATCCATTTGGTAACAGATATTATCAAGCAGGTTTTGAACGAGCACTCTGGTATTATCCACAATATTGCAAAGAAGCATATCAAGATCAAACATTGGTTATACTTAGGTCGTGGCAAATATTATCCTATTGCCGTTGAATCTGCACTTAAGATGAAGGAGGTCTCTTATATTCACGCAGAAGGGATGCCAAGTGGATTTTTAAAACATGGTGCGATTGCACTTATTGATAAGTATACAAACTCTATAGTATTTACTCCGACCTTAGAAGAGGAGGACCTCTATCATCTAACATTATCATCTGTTGCAGAAGTTCGTGCTCGTGATGGTTATGTTCTTGGAATCGCTGCTAATGGATTCAAATATAAAAACGAGCTATTTTCCGATATCATAAATTTACCAGCCACACCAGCTTTTACAGCACCGTTTGTAGAGCTAATAGCTGCTCAACTTTTTTCGTACTACAGTGCAACAGCATTAGATCGAAATGTTGATCGACCCCGGTCATTAGCAAAATCAGTTACAGTTGCTTAAGGCATCCTATGAGTTTTAAAACCTTCCAAGGAACCGATGGAGTCCGTGCTATTGTAAAATTATCGTCTGATCCGTTGGTAGCTACACTCACGCCACAAGATGCTTTCCTAGAAAAAGGAGTAATGACTGAAGAGTTCGTTGAACTCTACATCTATAGTAGAATCAAATCCCTCATTGATAATTCAGTAATGAAGAGCGGTGATGCCGTTGTTATAGGTTGGGATACAAGAGATAAAGAGGGAGTTTTCAATCAAGCAGCGATTAGTGGAGCAGTTAAAGGTGGAGCCAAGGTTTTAGTAGCAGGAATAGTCCCTACCCCTGC
>JBLYYQ010000074.1:0-6981 GCA_048550035.1 Nitrospinota bacterium | reverse complement strand
TTTTTTAATTTATTCAGTCAAGATAGGTTAAAAGCTTGCTTTCGAATAGATGGGTTAACTTACTTCGAAGCTCTACAATTCTTGTAACATTATGTTCTGCTCTGAATTTTGCAAGATCAACTACCGCTTTCGCTGCTGATTTGTGTCCACCACCTCTGCCACCAATTTCATTAAAAAGCGAGATCGCAAGTTTGCCGGCATCACCTTCTTGAGAGATATTTCTAATTGAGACAATGATTTTATGCTCATAAATACCTCCGGCCACAGACCAAAGTTGATTGCCAAAATGTAGTCCGAAATCAGCAAGGCGAGGGATGATATCTTCTCGGTTAACATTCTCAAGCCAGATAAAATTCATATCTTGAATCGTTTTACGATTTTTGATTGCACGGACAAAATATTGCAACTCTTCATTGTTTAATCTTGGTCTTGCTATTGTGTTGAGGATAGGGATATTCGCTTTTAGCCAGAGCCTTGAGAACGCTCTAAAATCTTTTAGTGATGTCTCGCGTGCAAGATTCATTGTATCTGTGATTATTTCATATAGTAAGCCGGTTGCCAGTTGTTCGCTTATCTCTATTTCTGATGCCTCTAGATATTCATATATCATTGTAGAAGTTGCTCCATACTCCTTGTCAATATGAGAAAATTCTACTTCATAACTAGTTCTATATGGATGATGATCAATGACGGCGGTAATAGATTATGGAAGTTGATGATCAGTAAAGTATGGTGGTTGAACATCTACTAATCCAATTTTATCATAGTTTGCAAGCTCACTATCTTTGATAACCTTGAGATCAATATCAAGCAGGTTGCGCATCATGATATTTTCATTACGAGTCACACCGCCAAAAGTAACGATATCGATAGTATCTTTATTGCGACCAAGTATTATGCAAAGTCCCATTGCACTTGCCAATGCATCTGGATCAACATCATTTTGAATTAAGATTGCAACTTTTTTCCCATTTGCAAATAGTTTTTGTAACCTTAATACTTTTGCTCGAATTGATATGAGCTCAAACTTTTCTTCCATATGCTCATCTATTGCTTGATTATATTTTTCCTTAAGTGATAGCTGCTCAGTTACTAAAAGTATATCTGGCTTATTTACATTTGAGGAGAGCAACTTAATTAAACTAGAAAACTGTTCAATCTTATTACTAGAGATAATTACCCTGTCACCTGAATGGATACCGAGCCCAACTATTGTATTGAGATTGAGATTGTCTTGAATTGTTACATTGAGGCGCAAGAGCTGATTGGAAAGATCAGAAGAAATATCTCTGCCAAAGAATATTATCTCAAAGTTGTCATCTTTTTCAACAGTTCTTATGACTGTCAACAGATATTCAATCTGATCAGTAAAGATAAAATATCGAGTTTGGTTTTGATCCACTATAATTTCTTAAGAGATGCTAATTAGCATGATATTATTCCTAGGATAATCAAATGAGTATATAGGGTGCAATATGTCAATAGTCAAAGTTGAGATCGGAATAGATGGGATGCGTTGTGCTTCATGTGTGTCAGCCATTGAAAGGGAACTCTCTAAAAATGATGCTATTGCAGAGGCAACTGTCAATTTAGTAAGCAAATCAGCAGCAGTTAGCTTTGATGATAATCTGGTTCAGATAGAGGATCTCCATAGGACCATAGATCGGATTGGATATCAAAGCTACGATATAGCCGATAGTTTTAACCCTTCAGAGCGAAGTAGGGAAGAGATAGTAGCAGCTGCAACATTCAATCAATTCGTAGTTGCGATCATTTTAGCATCGATTTTGATGTTTGTATCAATGAGCAATATCTTAGGCTCTACTTATGGTGCAATCCTTGAGTTTTTGTTAAGTTCAGTAGTAATATTCTATTTAGGGAGAAGATTTATTAAAGCTGCCTATAAGGGAGCTTTAAATAGTTCTCTTGATATGAATAGTCTGATTGCTGTTGGAGTGCTATCTGCCTACTCCTATTCGACTTATCTACTGCTCGCAAAGTTTTTATCATTTACAGATATTAGGTTTGAATCGCGATTTTTTGATTCTGCCAGCATTATTATAGCGTTGATGTTATTGGGGCGTTATTTAGAAGAGCGTGGTATGAAAAAGGTATCTGAGGCTATCGCACAGCTATCAATGCTGCAACCTGACAAAGCAACTATAATTAAAGATGGAAATGAGCAGGTTATCTCGATAGATCAAGTCAGCGAGAATGATATAGTTGCACTTTATCCAGGCTCTGCTATTCCAACCGATGGTGAAGTAGTAGAGGGAAGTTCGTATGCGATTGAAGCTATGTTGACTGGCGAGTCGAGGCCGATTGCCAAGTCGGTAGGAGATAAAGTTATTGGTGGAACAGTTAATCAGTCTGGATTTTTAAAGTATCGGGCATACAATCTTAGAGCGAATTCTATGCTAGCTAAGATCATTAATCTGGTAAGAGAGGCACAATCATATAAAGCGCCGATCCAACGCTTAGCAGACAAAGTATCAGGATACTTTGTGCTGGCAATCTTTATTATTGCGGCAAGTTCATTTGTATATTGGCAATTTTTTGCCGGGATAGGTGATTTAACGCTATCAGTGACATTTTTCATTTCGACATTGATTATTGCTTGTCCTTGTGCGCTTGGTCTTGCGACTCCAACTGCAATAATGGTAGGGGTAGGTCAAAGTGCAAAACATGGAGTGTTAATAAGAAACGGTGCCGTAGTGGAGCAGCTATCTAATATTGATACGATCTGCATTGATAAGACAGGTACAATAACATCAGGTGCTTTCAAGCTAGTGAAGACAATCCCGATAGAAGCTTCTGAAAGTGAAGAATCAATCCTAGCACTTGCAGGCTCTGTTGAGCAATTTTCAGAACATCCGATAGGTAGGGCAATAGTTGACAGATGCAAGGATTTGCAGTTAAGGATCGAGCAGGTTGAGAATTTTCAAAGCCAAGCTGGTAGATCTGTTTCAGCCGAGCTAGAGGGTAAGAAGATAGTAGTTAGCTCTCTTGACTATGCCCAATCGCAAAATTTTATTGATCCAGAATCTCTACAATTAGCAGATAGCTTGCTAACTGAAGGAGTTACGACTGTTGTGGTTAGTCTGGATGGGAAGTCTATAGGGCTGATAGGGATAGCAGACCAGATCAAAGATAGCTCCTATAGTGCTATTTCAGAATTGCAAAAGCTGTTAGAGGTTATTATACTAACAGGTGATAAAGAAAAAGTTGCTAATTCGATAGGAACAAAGCTCAATGTAGCCAAAACTTATGCAGAGTTACTGCCTGAAGATAAAGCGAAGTTTATCTTGGATCTACAAGATAACGAGGGTCGAAAAGTTGCTATGGTCGGCGATGGAGTTAACGATGCACCTGCTCTTGCAGTATCTGATGTTGGATTTGCAATCTCAACTGGTACTGATGTTGCAGCTCAAACGGCAGATATAGTTCTAGCGAAGAGTGATTTAAACGATATATTGGTCGCAATTAGAATAAGTAAAGCAACATTGAGGAAGATTAAGCAGAATCTCTTTTTAGCATTTGGATATAATATCTTACTGGTTCCAATTGCCGCTGGGATACTATACCAATCGAACAATATTGTGATCGAGCCGATATTTGCAGCGATTGCGATGTCATTATCATCGGTAAGTGTTATAAGTAACTCATTACTTTTAAGGTGGCAACATAATAGATAAGCGAGGCTAAATATGCGTATAGGAGTCTTAACTGGAGGTGGTGATTGTCCAGGTTTAAATGCTGTTATCATGTCGATTGTAAAAGTTGGTATCAGGTCATTTAATGATCAGATTATCGGGATTCAAGATGGCTTTGAAGGGTTAGTTAAAAATAAGATGACCAAGCTTGATCTTGATAAGATAAGAGGGATATTGTCAAGAGGAGGAACGATATTAGGCTCATCTAATAAGTACGATCCATTTCGTTGCCAAGAGAAAATCGACGGTGTAACAACTTTCATTGACCGTTCAGATAAAGCAGTTGAGAACTATAAGACAAATGGGATTGAATGCTTGATAGTCGTAGGTGGTGACGGGAGTTTAGTTATTGCAGATAAGTTTGCGAAGAAAGGGTTAAATGTAATTGGAATCCCAAAAACAATTGATAATGATCTCTCTGTCACAGATATCACATTTGGATTTGATACAACTATAAATACAGTCATGGAAGCAATTGACCGTATTCAGACTACTGCAAAATCGCATCATCGGATAATGGTGGTTGAGGTGATGGGTCGAGATGCAGGATGGATTGCACTTTATGCTGGGATAGCAGGTGGTGCTCATGTGATACTGATTCCTGAAATAGACTTCAATTTCAATACTATTGTAGATAAAATCTATGAACGGAAAGGTGATGATAAACATTTCACAGTTCTAGTTGTTGCAGAAGGAGCAAAAGAGGGAGGTAGCGATCAGATTGTTAAGAGGCATGTTGATGAAGCGCCAGATAGTAGAAGATTAGGTGGGATTGGTGATTACGTTGCCCGCGAGTTAGAAGCGAGAACTTCTATTGAATCTAGATGTACAGCACTCGGACATATTCAGCGTGGCGGTTCACCATCAGCATTTGATAGAGTATTGTCGTGCCGATATGGAGCGGCAGGTGTGAAGTTTGCGCATGCAGGTAAATTTGATCATATGGTTGCCCTGCAAACACCAAATATAGTGGCAGTTCCGATCAAAGAAGCACTTAAACAGATTAAAACTATTACACCAACTAGTGATTTAATAAATACTGCCAAACAGATCGGAATTAATTTTGGTGTTTGATAGGAAATAAATATAACTCGTAAACTATACTATTATTAGCTGGATGTTTCTCTATTGAATATGCTAACTTTGATTATGTATGATAAAAATAATAATGGTCGATTGTCCAGATAAGGATCTATCTGCGGTTAAGTTGTCGCTAAAGATCGTTTTTTGAATTGAGGTTTTACTGTAATGCTTAAGATGGTAAGAGGTTTAAGGAATCTAACTGAGCCTCCTCATAATCCGATACTAACATTAGGCAATTTTGATGGTGTTCATATAGGGCATTCTGTTGTTATCAAACGAGCAGTCGAATTGGCAGCAGAGCATAATGGAACATCGGTTGTCTATACTTTTGATCCACATCCAATAAAGATATTACAGCCAGAACATAAGTTTGAATTATTAACTAGCTTCAAGAAAAAAGTAGAGCTGATTGATGAGCTCGGAGTTGATATTCTAATTTGTGCTGACTTTAACAAGCGCTTCGCTAGAGTTCACCCAGGTGATTTTACCAAGATGCTAAAAGATGCCCTAAACATGTCAGTCGTAGTGGTAGGGCATGATTACTCCTTTGGTCAAGACAAGGCAGGTGGAGTTGATTCCTTACGAAGGTTAGGGAGTAATTTTTCATTTGATGTAGAAGCTATTGAACCTGTCCTAAGTGGTGATAAGCGTGTTTCATCTAGCTTGATCCGTATTCTTTTAGGTGAAGGGAAAGTTGCAGAGGCGAGTTCACTTTTAGGGAGACACTACTCTTTATCAGGTAGAGTTGTAGATGGAGTTAAGCGTGGCAAGAAGATTGGATTCCCAACTGCTAATATAGAGGCTCCTTATGAAATGCTCCCATTAAATGGAGTTTATGCCGCATTTGTTAATATAGAGGGTAATGTCCGGCAAGATGCAGTGGTAAATATAGGCTATAACCCAACCTTTGAGCGTAATAAACTTGTTGTGGAAGCTCATATTTTTGGACTTGAGGACGATATTTATGGATTAGAGGTTGAAATCTTTTTTCTTGAACGGTTGCGAGCTGAGCATAAATTTGAGAGAGAGAGTGATTTAGTAGTGCAACTACAAGCCGATAGCAAGCAGGCAAAGGAAATATTGAGAAAATATAAATAAACTTGCAATATTTTGAAAAGTTGATATATTTAATCGATTATAGAGATTAAATTACTTTTTATTTAAAAAATCTCTTATTATAAATTATGTTTAAATTTTATTATTAATAGCAAAGGAGGAACTGTTGCAGGTAAAAGTATTCAATCAACAGATTGATCAAGCTTTGAGGATATTGAAAAGGCAACTTTTAAAAGATGGGTTATGGAAAGAATTGAAGAAGCGTAGAGCTTATGAAAAACCATCTGAGAAGCGTAAGCGTAAAGAAAAAGAATCAGTAAAGAAACGCAAGAAAGCATTGAGGATGCAATAAGCATCTTAAATTTTCAAAATCAAACCTTCAATAATTTTATTAGTTAATGTCAAAAAAACTCAACAACCCCATTAATGGATCAACTTTAAATTCTGCACCAGCAGAGAGATGTTTTGCTAGTTTCAACCTCGGTTGGGAGCTAGACCAAGCATTAGAGAAGCTAAACTATAAAGTCCCAACATTAGTTCAATCAGCATCAATTCCTTCAGCATTAACAGGAGTTGATATCGTAGGTCAAGCAAGAACCGGCACAGGTAAAACTGCTGCATTTGTAATTCCAATAATAAAAGATATTGCAGATCGGCGTCCTAAGTTTCCAAAATCGCTTATTATTGCACCGACTAGAGAGCTTGCATCACAGATTAAAATTGAAGCCCAGAATCTAGGTCAGTTCAAGAAGATACGGATTGTTGATATAGTTGGCGGTAGGCCAATTGAGGGTCAAGCACAAAAGCTTAGGAAAGGTGCCCATATTGTAGTTGGAACTCCGGGTCGGATATTAGATCTTTATAAGCGTGGCTGGCTAATTTTAGATCATGTCAATAAAGTTGTAATTGACGAAGCGGATGAGATGTTTAGTATGGGGTTCTATAAAGATGTTGAGGAGATCATATCAAATACTCCGAATGACCGTCAAACATTCCTTTTCTCTGCCACTATGAGCGATAATGTTAAAAATATCGCATTTAAGCATATGAAAAATCCAAAGATTATCAGGGTCAAAGAGACCGAGGCGCAATTGTGTAATATCAAAGAACATTTTCATTTAGTCAGCTC
>JBLYYQ010000073.1:0-4047 GCA_048550035.1 Nitrospinota bacterium | reverse complement strand
TGACCATATGCAACGACAACAATAAAATCAGGATGAAAGTCCCTGATATTTTTTATAAGGATCTCTTGGTTAAGAGTGATCGGTTTTAATACCGGGAGATAATGACTAGTTGCAAACTCGTTGACAGCTGTCTGAGTAAGTATTTTGCCACGTCCTCTTGGTTTGTCAGGTTGAGTGACGATAGATTCAATGATAAATCGATCATCACCATAGAGCCTATCCAATGCTGGCAATGCAAACTCAGGGGTACCAAAAAAAACTATTCGCAGAGGGTTGTTTTTAACCATACAATTTAATTACCTATTCCAAAGATTCTAGAATAGCAGAGAAAATCAGTTCTTAGAACTTTTAATTAAAAAAAATTTACGGATGCTCAATCCTGAGCTTAAAGTATTCAAAATTGTCACGTTGTATACAATAGTATACAAATCGAGCGTGGAGTTAGTTTGCGATTTATAACTTGAAATCGTAACTACTTGATATTATTGAGGTTAAAATTTTTTTAAATTTTCAATCATTTAGGACTCATTCTTGCAGTAATTATGGACAAACAATAACTTATTTTTTAGGAGATGCAATGAATAGTGATGCTCTTACCGGGTCGATTAGGTTTATGACTCCTCGTGGTACATGCACACACTGTGGCGGGATAATTCGAGAGTATAGAGGTTCTGAATCTTGCCTTTTGTGTGGCAGAGAGAAAGGTCATACATGTGTGGAGTGTACTAAGATTGAGCAGACGAAGGTAAAGAGAGCAAAAAGTGCATAAATTCAAGCTATAATTTAACAATTTTTGAGCTATTTACCCTCTTTTACTCACTTTTTCATCTAGCCAAAAGAGGGTATTTAAAACATTATGTTTTAAATGTTTCATTATTCTTTTAACCCTGTATACTTTGGATTAAACAATATCTGATTTGTATATAGAGTGGAAGAATTAGTAGATAGTCATAACAGAGCAGTAAAATATCTTCGTTTATCGATAACAGCACGCTGCAATTTGAGATGCGAGTATTGCAAGCCTGAGGATGTAGCGAATATATCTGAGTCCGGTTTTCTTACATTAGATGAATCATTCTATTTAGTATCATTATTTGCCAAGTTAGGTATCCGTAAATTAAGAGTAACAGGTGGCGAACCACTGATGCGACCTGGTGCGATTGATTTTATAAAGAGAGTTAATGATCTAGAAAATATCTCTAGAGTTGCATTGACCACTAATGGACTGACCTTGAAAAGGGATATTCCAAAATTAGATAGTGCAGGCTTAAGAACAATCAATATAAGTTTAGATAGCTTAAAGCGTGACAAATATTTAAAGATAACAAAGAAGGATAAACTAGCAGATGTCCTTTCAGGGATCGAAATGGCGCTACAGAGCAATATCAAGAGAGTTAAGTTGAATATGGTAGTGATTCAAGGTCTGAATGATGATGAGTTACTAGATTTTGCAAAGCTAACATACGATTACCCGTTGCAAGTCAGATTTATTGAGTATATGCCTGTTCGAGGTTCAAATTGGGACAAAAAGTTACTACTTAGTATGGATAAAGTACAAGATCAGATTAGTCAACTAGGTGAATTACATCCTCGCTCTAAAGCGCAATGGGGTGGTCCTGCCAAGATATTTCAACTAGAGAACGCCAAGGGTGATCTAGGATTTATCTCCGCTGTGAGTAGTCATTACTGTGGTGATTGCAACAGGTTACGAATAACATCTGAGGGGAAGTTATTGACTTGTCTGTTTGGAGTTCCTGATCTTGACTTAAAGTTATTGTTGAGGACCGGTAAGGATGAATCTGAAATAGTTGCAAAAATCAGAGAGGTTCTAGCTAATAAGAATGCAATTCGGACTCTCCCCAAATCAGCAAAAGAGCCGACAAATCAGACAGGAATGAGCATAATCGGCGGTTAGCGTCTATTAGGAATATCAAATGAGCAAAAAAGCCTGGGGAGGTAGATTCAAGGAAAATACTACACCATTTGTAGAAAAGTATAATGCTAGTATCACCTTTGATAAGAAGATGGTCAACGAAGAGATAGCATGTTCAATAGCCCATGCCAGAATGCTAGGCAAAACCAAGATAATTAAAGCTGCAGAATCATCAAAGATAATCAAAGGGTTGAAAGAGATCTTAAGCGAGATAAAGAAAAATGGAGATGATTTTAGCGTTGCAGACGAAGATATCCATATGGCAATTGAAAATAGACTGCGTGCTAAGATTGGTGATTTAGGAGGAAAACTTCATACAGGTCGCTCAAGAAATGATCAAGTTTCTGCTGTATTCCGGCTTTGGATCCGTAATGAGATAGATAGCGAACTAAAATTAATTACCTTATTCCAAAAGGGGTTAGTAAGGCAAGCGAAGTTGCATTTAGACACATTTTCACCGTCTTATACACATCTGCAACCTGCTCAACCTATACGATTTGCCCATTGGTTTCTTGCGTGGTATGAGATGATAAATCGAGATAAAGATCGTTTATTAGATGCTAGGAAGAGGGTAAATGTTTCACCTCTAGGATCAGCTGCGTTAGCTGGCACAAATTTTCCGGTAGATAGATGGCAAGTAGCGAAAGAGCTAGGTTTTGCTGATATTAGTGCAAATAGTATAGATGCTGTTTCGTCACGCGATTTTGCAGTGGAGTATCTTTTTGCAGGATCGATGTTAATGTTAAATTTATCTCGTTTTGCAGAAGATCTGATTTTCTATAATACAGCGGAGGTTAATGTGATATCGCTTCCTGATAGATACTGTACCGGATCATCAATTATGCCGCAAAAGAAGAATCCGGATGTTTTAGAGTTAATCAGAGGTAAAACAGGGAGAACAGTAGGAAATTTAATCTCATTGATGGTGGTTTTAAAGGGATTGCCATTAAGCTATAATAAGGATTTGCAAGAGGATAAGGAGCCTGTTTTTGATACAGCAAGCGAGCTGAGAAATAGTCTAACAGCAGCAACAGATATAATCAATGGTTTAAAAGTTGATAAGAAGAAGCTAAAGATCCGCTCAGAGCAGTGGTATATGAATGCGGTTGATATAGCAGATAATCTAGCGTTGAATGGCGTTCCCTTTCGGACTGCACATGAATTGGTAGGTAAATTAGTAAGATACGCGATAGAGAAGGGTAATGTTTCGTTTTCTAGTTTAAGTAAGGAAGAGCTAAATAATATAGATGAAAGACTAGCTGAGAGTATAAAAGTAGGTTTTGGAGCAAAAGAATCGACAGATGGAAAAAAGATTGAAGGAGCGGTCAACCGTCATATAATTGAAGCAAGGATAGCTAAAATAGAGCTGGAATTATCAAATGGTAAGTAATAAGAGGATGTTAGCGGTACTATTGTTGATGACATTGATTACCGTATCGTGTGGATTGAAGCGAAATCCAGAGCTACCGCAGAATGGAAACGATAAAAATAATAAAAAGGTGAAAAGTCTGTTGACAATAGATTCGATACTAGCTAGAGTGAAGGTTTAGTTTTTTGTAAGAGGCAAGAGTGGGCACAAAAGCCGGTGTAGCTCAGCTGGTAGAGCAACTGATTTGTAATCAGTTGGCCGGGGGTTCGAGTCCCTTCGCCGGCTCCAAGAAAAAGTTAAGGTGTGCAAGATAGTAAGTGAGAAGGGGAGATTCCCGAGTGGTTAAAGGGAGCAGACTGTAAATCTGCCGGCTGAGCCTTCGGAGGTTCGAATCCTCCTCTCCCCACCAAAAGCAAGGAATGTAATGGGCGGGTGTAGCTCAGTGGTAGAGCATCAGCCTTCCAAGCTGAGGGTCGCGAGTTCAAGTCTCGTCGCCCGCTCCATAATAATAGGAGACTTTTATTAGTTGAGATTAAGGGAGGTTAGAGCCCGCGTAGCTCAGTGGTAGAGTGCACCCTTGGTAAGGGTGAGGTCATGGGTTCGATCCCCATCGTGGGCTCCAGTTAAGGATCTTGCGGTAGGTAAAAACAATAGAGGCGAAAAGGAATAGGAAATGGCGAAAGAGAAATTTGAGAGGTCAAAACCGCATATAAACATAGGTACGATAGGACATGTTGATCATGGG
>JBLYYQ010000072.1:0-20608 GCA_048550035.1 Nitrospinota bacterium | reverse complement strand
TGGGAGAATTAGATCTTCATCTATTTAGCGAAGGGACTCATTACAAGATACATGAGAAACTAGGAGCACACCTACATAGTATCGATGGTGTTGATGGGACTCTTTTTACTGTATGGGCTCCATCAGCATTGCGAGTCTCTGTTATAGGTCCATTCTCTAATTGGGATGGACGATATTATCAGATGCGTTCATTAGGGGCATCAGGCGTCTGGGAGATATTTATCCCCTCTATTAAAAAAATGACTCTTTATAAATTTGAGATCAAATCAATCGATGGTGCAATATTTACTAAAACCGACCCGTTTGGCTACGCAGCAGAGCTAAGACCAAAAACGGCATCCGTTATATGGGATCAATCAGACTTCAAATGGACTGACCAAGAGTGGATTGAAAAACGAACCAGACTGAATATGCTAGAAGAACCTCTTAATATATATGAGTTACATCTAGGGTCATGGGCTCGCTCTGAAAATTGGATTCATTGGTTGTCGTATCGGCAGCTTGCACCACTTATTGCTGATTATTGCAATATGATCGGCTATACTCATGTTGAATTGATGCCGATAACAGAGTTTCCGTATGATGGATCGTGGGGCTATCAGACAACAGGCTATTTCGCGCCGACCTCTAGATTTGGGACTCCTGATGATTTTAAATGGTTTGTTAATTTCCTACATTCTAAAAACATTGGGGTTATCATTGATTGGACTCCGGCTCACTTTCCTAAAGATGCTGAAGGACTTCGTAACTTCACTGGTAGAGCGCTTTTTGAACATGAAGATCCAAGGCTTGGTGAGAATCAAGAATGGGGAACTTTAGTTTTTGACTATGGTCGCAGGGAGGTTGCAAATTTCCTTATCTCATCTGCACTATTCTGGATTGAATATTATCATATGGATGGAATTAGAGTCGATGCTGTTGCTTCAATGCTCTATCTTGACTACTCTAAAAAAGAGGGTGAATGGCTCCCTAATAAATATGGCGATAACAAAAATATTGAGGCGATCGAATTTTTGAAACGGTTGAATATTCTGATCCATGAAAAGTTTGAAGGTGCTATAACAATCGCAGAAGAATCGACCTCATTTACTGGGGTATCTCGTCCTACATATATCGGTGGATTAGGATTCACCTTTAAATGGAATATGGGGTGGATGCACGATATGTTAGATTACTTTGAGAAAGATCCGATTCATCGAAAATACCATCATGGAAAACTTACTTTTGCTATGCTCTATGCTTTCTCTGAAAATTTTATACTCCCTATAAGCCATGATGAGGTAGTCCACTCTAAAAATGCACTAATTAGTAAAATGCCAGGCGATAATTGGCAAAAGTTTGCAAATCTTAGAACATTTCTTGCTTATATGTATAGTTTTCCTGGCAAAAAGTTGCTATTTATGGGGAGCGATATCGGACAGTTTAACGAATGGAACTATGATGCATCACTTGAGTGGACTCTCCTTGACTATGAACCACACTGTAAGCTACAACATTTCATGAAAGCTCTTTCTGCTCTCTATAAAAATGAAGAAGCACTCTGGCAATTGGATTCAGATCCTGCCGGTTTTGAATGGATTGATTGTGATGATTATCAACACTCTACGATCTCTTTTATCCGCAGGGCAAAAGATCCAGATAACTATATTATTGGAGTTTTTAATATGACACCTACTCCGAGAGAGAACTATCGAATAGGTCTAAGTGAGAAAGTCTATCTAGATGAAATCTTAAATTCGGACTCAGAACTCTTTTTTGGGTCAAACATCGGCAATAGCGGTGGAGTATATCCTGACGATATTAGTTGGCATAATAGACCATACTCAATAAGTATTACATTGCCTCCGTTGGCAGCACTCTTTTTTAAACCGAATAGAAAAGATAAGAATTAACTATTTTTATATTATTTTAGTAAAATGATATATATAGAAACATAGAAACTCAAATAGGAAGTAATTTTTATGGAACAAAAACTTCATGTGATAGATTGTTGTCAACAGGCAGGTAAAGCAATAAAAAATAATTTTGTTGCTACCATGATTTACCCTATGGTCTCCTGGCTAATCGTAACGATAGTTGGGTACATTCCTATCATCGGTATTCTGATTTTTCCTATAATTACAGGTCCGCTTTTTGCTGGAATATTTATGGTTATGAGTAGAGCTATCAAAGGGGAGGCTGTTCCGTTTGACACTCTATTTAGAGGGTTTGATAACTTTCTTGCAAATTTTTTAGGGTATATTGTTCCTACTCTATTTACAATGCTTGCAATGATTCCACTATTTGTCGTAGGATTTGCTAGCTTCTGGCCTCTTATTACCCAAATGGGAGAGACAGGAGAAGCCGCACATATGACAGAATTCCCTCTAATCCTTCTGTCAGTAGGTATAGTTACTGCTATTGTTGTAGCAATTATATATATGGCATGTATCTTTGTTTTTCTTGAGATATATGAAAAAAGAGTCTCAGTTTGGCCAGCTATAAAGGGTTCATGTAGCAAATTCGCAAAAGCACCGCTAAGGCTATGTTTAATTTTTCTCATTGTTTATCTTATTGCCGTACCTTTAATATTCTTAGTAGTCCCTATCCTATTCGCTAATCAATTCATTATGTTGCTTATGACTGCTGCTTACTATCAACTCTCCCCTGAGTTGGGGCAAGCGCCAGAACTTGTAAATCCAACTGATCGTAATCGGCTATCGAATCAGTCAGTGATTCCACCGTTCCCAGACGAGTTACCATCCTCAGTAGCTGAACAATCAATTCCAGACCTCCCTTCTAAAGCGAGCGGTCGCTATGTTCGAGCGTACGTCTTTATTGAGGCAGTTAACTTGTCACTTGATCTCCTTAAAAAAACGGTTGGCAGTTACAATCAAGAAGCACTCGACAGTCTGCCAGAAAATGAACTAATCTCTATGAGAGTTGATCTCTGGCCTAAATCCAAGGAGCAACTCCAAGATTTACTACAACGAGGAATAAAACAGTTTCAATCTGCAAAAGGAGAGAGTGGCGCACATACTGATCCTAAAAGATATAGTGTGAAAGTCTTTAGTGGCAAAGATCGTGGCTCAGGAAAAAACTTTGCTATTGCGATTGTAACTCAAAAATAATCTCTTTGGGTACTACTGACTTCAAGCCTTAACTTAGCTTGAATTTATTATCTATCAGATGGCAAATCTTTCTGAAAAAGAAAAGTAACCGGACTAAGAAAATCGAAGGTAAAGTGGTGGCTAATCGTAGCAATCGATGTTTAAAGGACTCATGTAGATCACCTCTTCTCTTTGAATAGATGGGATAAGCACCACCTACTATTGCCATAAGAATCCCTGTTGATATTCCATCATCAATCACAGCTATCTTCTCTCGCTTGGTAGCTGAAAGATTTTCTGCAATTAGTAATCCTTCGATATTAGGTTTGTTTGCAGCTTCGATATATTTTACTGTCGGAAAATTTTTTAAAAAATAGCTGGCCCGTTCACGCTTCATTGATAGAGAGTTAGAAAGGACAAAAAGTCTATTCTTACCGTAATCTTTGATTAACATATTGAGCATCCTTATCCCTTCACTATCTGGTTTAGGATCTCGAAACCCACTTAGCAGCCCATCATGATCTAGAATAACCGCTTCAATCCCTCTACTCTTCAAGAAATGATTATCAATATCTTCAGAGTATACAAATTTTTGATAAGACTCTGCTAGCTTCTCAATATGTTTAACCAGCAGTAGAATCATGATCTTTGGTTTCAATCTCTTCTAACGATTTAATTCTTTTCATCTGCTGATTGTTAAGCTTTAATATTTTCCCGAAACAGAAGAGATTGAGGGAGATGATCGCTATCATACTTGTTAGCATAGTCAGAATACCTGCAAAACTCATAGTTGCTCCTTACTGTAATCTTTATTAAATGCCCCTCTTCTTTCTCCTAGCCATACAGCAAAAAATATAGTTGCAAATATAGTTGCAAGCGAGCCTAGAATAAATAGATGATAATAAAAATTAGGGTCAGACGGATTTGGAATGAAGTTGACTGCATCTTGATAGAACCATACTGCTAAAATTGTAATCAGATATAGTGGTGTAACATATTTGATAATAATCTTAAAAAATAATGGAACCTGTAAATCAGCCCCTCTATGTAGCTCTTTAAAGCCTTTATCGACTCCAAAAACCCACCCGAATATTATAACCTCAATAGTTGCAAAGATTACAATAGCAAGAGTACCGCCCCAGAAATCAAATAGATCAAGCGCCCCTTTATCAAGTAAGAATATAACAATATGTCCACCAATAAAGGTAAAAATCCCAAGGTATATGATCGATCTTTTTCGTGAACAGCCAAGTTCATCTTCTAGAAATGATACACCAGGCTGAAGCATCGAGATAGAGGAGGTCACACCTGCTAAGAAGAGTAAAAAGAACCATATAAATGAGAATAGTCCTGAGAATGGGATATTAGCAAAAACTTCCGGCATTGTGACAAATCCGATATTGAATGCACCACTATTGCCGATCTGGATGGCACCTTCTGGTCCGAAAAATATATATGCAGCAGGAATCGCAATTGACGCTCCTATTACCACCTCTAGAAACTCATTGATTGAGATCGATGTTAACGACGATAATGTAATATCATCATCTTTCCTTAAGTAACTTGCGTAAGTTATAATAACTCCAAGACCAACTGATGCGGTGAAAAAAATCTGACCTGTGGCAGCAAGCCAGACCTTAGCATCTAACAGTGCAGAAAGATCAGGGTTCCAGAAAAATCCAAACCCCTTAGCAACGCTCCAATCTGGATTAAGATAATCAGCCGGCGAAAGAGAAAGTATTCGTACCACCAAAAGAAGACCGATAATAACTAACAGTGGCATCGCTATCTTACTTATGATCTCAATCCCTTTGGCCACTCCTTGATAGATAAAAAAAAAGTTAATTGTAAATGTTATAAGAAAAAAACTATATGCTATTGATATAGAGCTAAACCAATCACTGGTTGTCACCCCTTGGTATGATGATAAAAATTGCGCAACATCTGATTGAGCTGCCGCATCAGTTAACGAACCGGTTAACGAAAAAATAGAAAATGCTAAACACCAAGATTCAATGTAAACATAATACATATAAATCACAAGAGGGATAAATATACCAAGTATCCCTGCATATCTAGCTACCGGGTGATTCCAGAAACTGTTTAATATCCCAGGTCCTGAGCCATGACCATGACTTCCGCCATGCCTCCCTATAGTCCACTCAACCCAACAAAGCGGAATCGCAAGCACGAGTAGTGCAATAGTATATGGAATCATAAACGCACCGCCACCATTTTGAATAGCTTGCGAAGGAAACCTTAAAAAATTACCAAGACCAACCGCTGAGCCTGCAACCGCCATTATTATCCCCAAACGACTAGTCCAGCTCTCTCTTATCATACCCTTACCTCTTTTCAGAAGATTTAATTCCCACAACAGTAAATTATACTTACCTGTGACAGTTTTAAAAATGGTTAATTTGATTTTTTTAGATTCGTTAAGGTTAACAGCTTTCCTATTCGCTTATCTACTATTTAATGTTATAACTATCCTTGAAATGAGAATATCAGAAACGGTTCAGATCGATAATTTAATAGCTAGCTTTAATGACGAGCCTACAATTCAAGATAGGCTTCGTCTGCTTTGCAAATTTCTATCTCAATATCAATCGGCGCTTGTTGCATTTTCTGGTGGAGTAGATAGCTCTTTATTACTTGCGATTAGCTCACTAATATATGAAGAAGGATCAATAATTGGAGTCACTGGCAACTCACATTCATTAATAAAAAAAGATCTACTATTATCTACCGAGATTGCAAAAAAATTCAACATTCAACATATTACTATCAATACCACAGAGATAGATAATCAGGACTATCAAGCAAATAGTAAAGATCGATGTTATTTTTGCAAAAGCGATTTATATAGCCATCTGATGAAGTTAAAAGATCAAAAGAGGTTTGATGTCATTTTTGATGGGACTATCTTTGATGATAGCTTTGATTATAGACCAGGCTCAAAAGCTGCCAAAGAAAATGGGGTAGAGAGTCCATTATTAGAATCTAAATTTGTTAAATCTGATGTCAGAAAAATTGCTAAAAAGCTAGCATTACCCAACTGGGCAAAGCCTGCGACCGCTTGTCTTGCATCTAGAGTTGCTTATGGTAATAAAATAACCAACGAACTCCTTTATAAGATTGAACTAGCTGAAGAACATATTAAATCATTTGCATTTAAGACTGTTAGAGTTAGAGTTGCAGCTGATCTTGTAAGAATTGAAGTCGCAAGAGACGAAATTGCAACACTCTTAAATAATGATATTAGAGAAAGTATTCTCGCTTATCTCAAAAGTTTAGGATTTAAGTTTGTGACAGTCGATCTTAATGGATACCAGCAAGGATCATTTAACTAATCACCAAGACCATCCATTGGCTTGCATCGATTCTTTACTTACAATTGTTGTTTTAGTTGCAGACTCTTCATCTAAGCGATAAGGATAATCAAGATTATAATGTAGTCCTACTGATTCTCGTCTTGCCAGCGCAGATTCAACCATGATTGATGCGCAATCTACAAGATTTCGTAGCTCGACCGCATCACTTGTTAAAGTAAATTGCCAATAATATTTATTAACCTCCTCTTTAAGATTAATTAATCGCCTTTTTGCACGGTATAACCTTTTATTAGTCCTTGCAATACCAAGATAGTTCCAGGTTAGACGCCGAACCTCATCCCACATATATTGAATGACAACCTTCTCATCATCATCAGCAGCTGATCCTTTGTTCCAACGTGGTATAGTAAACGATTCAAAAGAGGCATTCTCCAATAGCTCATCTGCTTTTATCGCACCTCGCTTTGCAAACACAATTGCCTCTAGCAATGAATTGCTGGCAAGACGGTTTGCACCATGAACTCCGGTTGAAGCTGCTTCACCAACAGCAAAAAGATTCGCAAGTGAGCTTTGAGCATGTAGATTAGTCTTAATACCACCACAGATATAATGTGCTGCTGGTGCAACATTAATTGGTTCTTTGGTCGGATCGTATCCATACCGCCGACAGGTAGAATAGATTGAAGGGAATCGCCTCTTAAAATAGTCTGGATCAATTCTGGTGGTATCAAGTAGAACATAATCTGAGCCATCTTTTTTCATCTGTTGATCGATTGCCCTTGCTACTACATCTCGTGGAGCTAACGATCCTAGCTTATGATAGTTCTGCATAAAGGCTCTTCCATCAGCTGTTAACAGTTCGGCTTTCTCGCCTCTAGTCGCTTCGCTTATCAAAAACGATTTTGCTAACGGATGGTACAAGCATGTAGGGTGAAATTGAACAAATTCCATGTTTGCAATCAGAGCCGATGCTCTATATGCTAATGATATCCCATCTCCTGATGCTACATCTGGATTTGAAGTATAGAAAAAAACTTTCCCAGCTCCGCCGGTTGCGATCACTGTTACTTTCGCACTGATTGCTAAAATTTTATTGTTCTTAGTCTCTAGTAGGTATACCCCTAGTACTTTATCATCAACAGTGCCAGCTTTGACTTTATTATCTATCGTAGCTCTACTTATCAGATTGATTGCAATATGATCTTCTAATATTTTGATATTAGATCGGCTCCTAGCCATGTTTAATGCTGCGGTGACGATTTCTAGCCCAGTCTGATCGTTAGTGTGCGCCACACGGCGATATGTATGCCCTCCCTCTTGACCTAAATCATATTTGCCTCTTTTAGTAGTCGCAAACGTTACATTTAGCTCCTCTAACCAGTTGATTACCCTTTTGCTATCGTTAACTAATATATCAACCGCTTCCTCATCTGATAAATTTGAACCGGCCAATATTGTATCTGCTCTGTGCGATTCTACTGAATCATTATCTCCTAATACTGCAGCAATTCCTCCTTGTGCGTATGCTGTATTAGAATCAGTTGCCGATCGTTTTGTGACAATAGTTACTCTCTTATCAGAGCCACTATGAAGAGCAAATGTGAGACCTGCTATGCCAGAACCGATTATTAAAATATCAGTCTCTATCACCTCCATACGCCTTGCCTTTGACTTTGATTATATGGTTGGATTGCTTGTCAGAAAAGAGAAGTTTGTTTAGTTTCTAAATTCAAACATGTATGGACCAATCGAAAATTTGTCCTTATCTTCTAACTTGTGACTTGTTACTTCTTTATCATTGACCTTTAATTTTGCCTCACCACCTTGAAAGGTGATCATCATACTGCTCTTCTGGATAATCACTGCTATTGAGCCAATTGACCCTCCCCTAACCTTTATATCTGCATTGGGGGCAGAGCCGATTAATGTAGTATCTTTAGTAAGTTTAATTATCTTGGGGGTACCTGTGGGGCTCAAAAATATTAAAAGTGGATCTGTTGCCTGTTTTGGAGCTTGGGGAGCCTGAGGTTTTTTTGGCAATGGACCGGCGGCAGGAGATTCTGGCGACTCCCATTTTGAATCTAAGCCTGTTGGAGGATGCTTTGCCTCTAACATCGCTTTTACATCTGCACTATTTATTACCATTGTCTTGCCACCTAAATCATCTACTTGGCTAAATGATGATGACTTTGCTGCCTGCTCCTCTTCCTTTGGATCAAAAAATTTAAGATTGAACTTACCTACTGTTATTACATCTCCTGATTTGAGCTTATGTGTCGTTATCTTACTGTCATTGACATATGTACCGTTAGTTGAATTTAGATCGTCAACACTATATGTATCATTATCTTTCTTTATCCGAAGGTGCCTTGCACTGATCGCTGGATTCTTTATCACTATATCGCCAACTTCTCGACCGAGCGTGATTGTCTTCCTAAGTTCTACGCTCTGTAATACTTTATCTTTGGTAGATATTATTAACTTTGCCATTTAATATTCTTTATATACTACTTCAATATCAGGAAAAACTTCGTTCCCAATTTTAGCCATTATAATTTCCTATTTCAATACTTTTGATTACCATGACTTAAATAAGGTCAAAATCAAACGTTTGAGTGACTCTATCTTCTCTGTTGCTATATCAGTTGATTTATAGTTTCGTCTCCCTTTTACACTTATTGGCTCTTCTGTCCGTCCGTTATCGGTTATCAAGGCAACTCCTATCACTTTAGCATTTGCATACCTTGAAATTATCGCTTCTGGAACAATCGACATAGAAATTGCATCTATCCCAAAATTTCTTAACATGTTTCGTTCTGCTTCTGTTTCAAAAATAGGACCTTTTAGCCCTCCTATAATTCCCCTGTTATAGTCCAACCTGGCCCGTTTAGTAATCGATGACCCTTTTTTTAATATCTCAGGATCGTAAATATCATCCATATTTGAAAAAATTGTCTCATCTACTGATGGATCTCTCCCGAAAAAAGGATTATCACCCATAAGATTAATATGGTCCTCTACCAACATTATGTCACCTCTATTCAACCCCTTACGTATACTACTAGCTACCGTAGTCAATATTATACGTTTGATTCCTAACGCTAAGAGAGTCTCAATTGGAGCTAGAAGCTCTTCCATATCTGCTGTTTCATAGTAGTGTGATCGACCAGATGCAATAATTACCGGCTCATTATCTATCACTCCAGCTACTAGCTCTCCTGCATGACCTGCTGTCAATGGCTTCCCAAAACCTGGTATTGCATTATAATCTACCACCACAGGGGCAGAAACTAACTCGCACAAACGACCTAACCCACTACCTAACACTATTGCACTCTTAGGTGCTATCTTTATCTTACGCTTTAGGTAGGTCAGAGCTGATCTTCTCTTTCGTTTCAGCAATGCTATGTTCATCTGATCATCGCTACTTAAACTGCTTCCTCCTATACCTGAAACAGCTGCAGGACCAGGACCTGCTTCATACCTTGCCCTGCTAGTAGATCGATTAGAGGATTGAGTCTTTTTTGCTTTCGCGGCCGGTTTGACCTTTCGATTAGACAATGCCATTGTCCCATCAGGTAGTGCTACATATTGATTATCAACTCGAGCTGATAGCTTCCGCCTAGTACCTGATCCACTACTCTGATTTGTGCTACTTTTACTCCTCGTGCTTGTTCGTGCTTTGGTTGGCTTTACCTTCTTTGTCGCCACTTTTGCACTCCTTGCTTTACTGTTAGCCATAATAACAGGCTCATCACTATTATTAACTCTTTTTGAAACAGTTCCCTCGTTGGCTTTCGATATCTTCTTGGTTGCAGACTTCGCATTCGTAACTCCCTTTTTACGTACTAATGTCGTAGAACGTCTTGTTACTGAACGCTTAAGTGTCCTGCTTTTTTCTTTTTCTTCCACTATTTATAACCTTTAATAAGTTTTAAATATGACTCAACACAACCATCATATCCAAAATAACATTGTTGTCAGTAGCAGGTAGTTTATGGATCTCATCGTTAATATAGAGCTCTATTTCAGAAGCTTTCCCTATTGAAATTAGAAACTGATCTTTAACTTGGAAACTGATTTCCTCTCCTTCTTTTAGTGTAAACTCTCTACTCTTCCCATTATCTACCTGCAATTTTACCCAGCATCGCTCTGTTGCGACTATTTTTAATTCACTCTTTGCTGTTCGAACTAACTTTTGAGTTATAACATTCGGGCTGATCAGATTCTTGGATCTAGTACTATCCTTGCGAGCTACTACTTTACGCTTCTTTTTTCGCTCTACTAACTCTTCTTTGTCAGGTTCGACATCTCCTACTATTATCTCGCTATCTTCCTCCTTTATATCGAGACTCTTTTCTAATAGCTCTAAATCTTCAACATCAGCTATGTCTATTACATCGCTTGGTCTAATTATCTCTTGATTCATCAAATCGCTTAGTTCTTCGCTCTCTCTTATATGTAATTGACCACTTTGGTATTCATCAGAGAAAAAAAGCGATACTCCAATAATAAAAAGAATTATTATAGCAACCGTTGTATAAACAAGCTTTTGAATCCAAGCTCGGTTCCTCTCAAGCGGGATCGAAATCATCTTTGGTGTTCGATCTATAAGCTCAACATTCATCTCGTTGTAACATCTGAGTAGGAGATCTTCATCAAGTGCTAAAAACTGAGCATATGTTCGCAAAAATCCTTTGATATAAACATCGCCTGGTAACTCCTCTAGCTTATTAGCCTCAGCTGAAGTTATAAACTTTACATTAATACGGCTCTTAGCCGCAAACTCCTCCACAGAGAAACCTTTGGCGATTCTCCCCTTCTTTAAAATTTCTCCTAAGTTTTCTGCCATGTTTTTGTCACAATTTATTAAAGAGTGTTATTCTAACCTTCTTTATAGATTCTTACTAGAGCCAGTTGATATTTTATGAATTTTTTTAGTACAAATTTAACTATTGGTAGTAACTATTACTTAAAACTACAGGCTCTCTTACCTATTTTGGCGGCCATTCTTTTTAGTTTGGCATTCCCTGATTATCAGATCGGACTACTTGCCTGGATCGCTTTTGTCCCTCTTTTAATCTCGATTATAGATCAGTCACTACTTAAAAGCAGTCTATTTGGACTCCTATTTGGAACTCTTTTTTACATTATCACTATACCCTGGATCATCAACTCTATTCATAATGTTGCAGGAGTTAACCTACTATTGTCAATCCTGATTTTCTTTATACTTGTTATTTATTTAGGGAGTTATTCTGCTTTATTTACCTTTCTTGTCACTTTTATTACGAAACGATTCGGATTTAAACTTGCATCCATTTTAACTCCGTTCATATTTGTCACAACCGAGCTGTTCAAAACAAAAATGATACATGTCGCATTTCCGTGGGGAACAGTATCTCAAACTCAATATAAAATCTTACCTGTTATTCAGGCTGCGGATCTATTTGGGGCATCATTTATCTCTTTTATTATCATCGGATTTAATGTCGTCATTAGTTATATAATATACAATAAATTCTCTCTTAATAAACCTTTTGCATCAATCAAAGCTCCATTACTAATCGGATTAGTATTAGCTTTAATACTCCCAATTTATGGCCATTTTAGGTTAGAGCAGATCAATAATAAGAATCAACAGGTCGAAGAAAATCTAACTATTGCCCTTATACAAGGTAACATCGACCAAAAAATCAAATGGAATCCTAAATATCGATCTAGCCAGATCAACCACTACATAGTATCATCAAAAAAATTTGCAAGCTTAGGAGCAAAGCTGATTATCTGGCCAGAAGCTGCTATTCCATACCTTTTTGGGAATGAACCTTATTATGACAATCTTATTATATCGCTTGCAAAAGAGGAAAAAATATATCTAATCTTTGGCTCGCTTGCAGATAGTGGCAATAAGGGATCAAAGAGAGGTGATGTAATTAATCGAGCTTGGCTTGTGACTCCAGATGGGAGACTGCAATATTATGACAAGATTCATCTTGTCCCTTTTGGAGAGTATGTCCCATTTGAAAACCTACTTTTTTTTATCGGGAAACTCTCTGCTGCTGTTGGTCATATAACGGCAGGTAACAAATTAAATCTTCTGGTCGGAGATCCAAATATTGAGATGCCTCCTAATGATAACAGTTTAAGGATAGCAAACTCACTTGCGATCGGTATTCAGATATGCTTTGAAATAATATTTCCTGACTACTCAAGAAAGCTTGCATCTATGGGAGCTAACCTTCTAGTTAATATTACAAATGACTCTTGGTTTGGTGTTTCAGATGCATCGGAACAGTCATTAGCGATTGCAACCTTACGAGCAGTCGAAAATAGACTTTTTATCTTACGTGCTGCTCAGACAGGAATAAGTGCAATAATTAGTAGCTCAGGCTCCATTGATGAAAGTACCACAATTTTTGAAGAAGATGCTATTTTAGCATCAATACCAATTCAGGATATAACGCCAACATTCTTTAATCGAATCGGATATCTATTTGAGTCATTTTGTGGGTTAGTTACACTCATAATTGTAGCTACCTGCTGGCAAGATATACTAATATTATTTCGGCTAAAGGATTAATAATAAGTGCGTCTGTAAAAAGAGCATGCTATCCTCTGAAAGCTCATAACAAGAGAAAATAGCTTGGATGGATAGTCGTTTTGATATTGATAAAGAGCTGGCAATGACTATATTGATAGTTTAAATAGTAGAAGATCCAAAATTGCCAGAAGAGAGTTGAAAAAATCTTATGCACGATAATTATTTTGTTACAGTTAAAGCTGACCTAAATCCAGAACATACAAAAGCAGGGATTAAAGTAACAGTTGCAGGTGCTGTTATTAATCTTCTCTTAGCGTTGGTTAAATTTATCGCTGGAGTGTTAGGATCATCCACAGCATTAGTCGCTGATGCGCTCCATTCGTTATCTGACTTAATAAGTGATGGGGTCATTTTTGTCTCTTTGAAAATTGCTAGCCAGAGCGCTGATGCCTCACACCCTTATGGTCATGGGCGAGCAGAGACTATCGGAGCATTTGTACTAGGTGGGACACTAGGTGTTGTAGGTGTCTTTATGGCGATTGATGCATTAATAAAGATTCAAAATTATTCGGACCTGAAAATTCCTGATTTGATAACTATCTGGGCCATAGTCGGTTCAATCTTAATTAAAGAAGGGCTCTATCATTACACTGTTCGAATTGGGCGAAAATATGATATGCAGGCGGTTATCGCTAATGCCTGGCATCACAGAACTGATTCTCTCTCCTCCATTGCGGTTCTTGTCGGAATCTTAGCAGCAACCACCTTTGATCTGCCGATCCTCGATCCGATTGCCGCTCTGGTAGTTGTCTATATGATAGTAAAAATAGGATACGATATCTCTAAAGAGGCTGTTAAAGAGTTGATGGAATCTTCGGTCTCAACTGGGCAGCTAGAATTGATTCAAAAAGTTGTGCTTGACTCAAGCGATGTGAGGAAATTTCATGAGTTAAAGGCACGGCATGTTGGGAAAGATGTTTTTGTCGATCTTCATATTATTGTCGATCCTTTCGTATCTCTTACAGAGGCTCATAATATCTCAGAAATCGTTCGTGCTAACTTGAAAAAAGAGGCAAATGTTACTGATGCAATCGTTCATATTGATGCTGAAGATGATTTTCACTATAAGTCAGTACAACTTGATAAAGAGAAATTCGATCAAGAATTAGAAGAGGCTATCAAATCAATTGATGGAACTATCAAAGTTAGCAAAACTCTCTTTCATATCTTAAATGGTAAAGCGCTAGCTGATGTTACATTAGAATTCGATCATGGTATTACTATTGGATTAGCAAAAGAACGAGCAGAACTATTAATCGATAAGCTATCAGATAGCAAGGTTGTAGCAGCAGTGACAATCAGGTGTGGGCTAAGCCTAGCTGCAATCGAACAGCGCTTTGCAGCAGATCAGTTCAACTAATTTAACTACCTATCTATTCTATTTAAGATAAGTAGCTAAATTATGATAATTTTTTACTCTGCTGAATGATTCCGAACTACCATCTGCGTAAATGGGATCTCAATATTATTAGCCTCAAATGCTCGTTTAAGCTCAATCATAGCGATCTTTTTAGCATCGAGGTAGTTATCACTATCAGTCCAAGCACAAAAGAGTAGATCTTGTGATGAAGAACCAAAACCTGTAAATATCACCATCGGCTCAGGATCGTTAAGGATTATATCTAATTTATCTACAACCTCCATCAAAACCTCTTCGGCTCTTGCAACATCTGCTTCATAAGCAATTCCAACTGCAATGTCAACTCGCCTGATTGGCTTTAGTGACAAGTTAGTAATATTTGCCTTGATTATTGACTCGTTCGGCATCCTGACAGTAAGGTTATCAAATGTCTTAAGTTTAGTTGCCATTAGATCGATTGACTCAACAGTACCGATGGTATCTCCTATCTTAATAATATCACCAACCGAAAATGGGCGCTCCCATAGTAAAAATCCGCCACTTATCACATTACTTGCTGAAGTCTGCGCTGCAAATCCAATTGCAACTGAAAAGATACCAGCGGCACCTAGCAATACTCCAATCGAAAGACCAAACTGCCAACAGACAATTACTACCCCCATCACAACTATTGTATAGTAAACGACCTTACCTATTATCATCTTGCTATGCTCATCTAACGAGCCGGCTACCCGCTTCTTGATTCTAGAATTCGCAATTTTTGCAAGGAATATAGAACCTCCCATTACAACTATTGCAATGATTATATTAATTATGATACCTTCCCAGTTCATATCATCCCTTTCAAGTTCTTGAAAATTTTAGAAAACAACAGATAGGTAAATTTTAACCTATCTGCCGATTCAATACAAAATATTTATAGATAGTTTGGAGCGGGCGATGGGGATCGAACCCACGACATCAACCTTGGCAAGGTTGCACTCTACCGCTGAGCTACACCCGCTTACAAACTTCACACTATATAGAAATATTAGTCGGCTGTCAATCTTAACTCGTTCGCAACTGCTGAATCGTATTTTGATAGCTGTTCGTCGAAAATATAGCGCTTCCTGCAACTAGAATATCGGCTCCAAGCTCTTTTATCCTCGAAGCATTACCAACTCCTACTCCACCATCTACCTCAATCGCTACCTTTAAGCCCCGTTTATCGATCTCATTCCGGATTATAGCAATCTTTGGGAGTGTCGATTCTATTAAACTTTGACCAGAAAATCCAGGATTAACAGTCATAATCAGAACTAAATCAATTTCAGGTAGAATATCTAGCAGCAAGTTAGCTGGAGTATGTGGATTAATTGAGACTCCAACCCGCTTGTCAAAGCTTCTTATTAGCTCAATTGTCCTGTTTAAATGGATCGCCCCTTCTATATGTATCGTGATATTATCAGCACCACTACTGGCAAATGACTCTATATAATCATCAGGTGACTCTATCATAAGATGAACATCAAAAGGGATAGTCGCAATTTTTTTTAGATCTCGAACCACCTTTGGACCAATACTGATATTAGGAACAAAATGACCATCCATTATGTCTAGATGAATCAGATCAGCGCCCCCTTTCTCTACTGCCACTAGCTCTTCGCCTAGCTTGCTAAAATCGGCTGCTAGTAACGAAGGGGCAATCTTCAGATCTCCTCTGCTCATTTTCTTTATTCCTTATTAAGTAACGATTAATTTTATCATAATATTGCAACTTTTTTATAAAGTAGCGACAACATAACATTGGCACTCTTCTCTTGCAGAGTATCTCTATCACTATTAGAAAATTGGAACCTACTTACAACTGTCTCATCCTTAGTAGCAATTGCAATAAAGAGCAACCCTACAGGCTTATCACTTAAATCGGCGCTTGCTTCTGCAATACCTGTGCTAGCAATTGCTACATCTACCTTGGCAGTTTTGCGGCATCCGTTTGCCATTGCAATTGCTACCTCCTTTGAGACTGCTCCATGCTTTTTAATTAGATTCTTATCAACTTTAACTCGTGATATTTTTGAACTGTTTGAATAGGTAACGAGCCCTTCAAGAAAATATTTAGACGCTCCAGAGCTAGCAATTATCTTTGATGCAAACCTGCCACCGGTGCAACTCTCAACAGATCCTAATGCCAACCTCTTTGATATGAAGAGATCTCGAATGGTATCTGCAATAGAGATCTCTTGTTGACTATAGATAAAATCTTTTAACAGCAACTTTATCTTTTTAGTTATCTTCCCAAACTCTACTACCTTATCATTATCTAAAAGAGTAATTCTAATATCGACCATAGCAAGATGAGGTAAAAATCCGATTTTTAAGTAAGAACTTGGCCGAATCATCGCCTCATCCAAAATCTTTGCAAGCTCGAGCTCACCAATCATACAGGTTCGAAATAGCCGATCGGTTATCTTCTCACCTTTAAACTGCTTCTTTAAAATAGGTCTAACCTCCTCCTTAAAGATGGCAATCGCCTCTCTAGGTGGTCCTGGTAGTGCAATGATTCGAGAATCTTTTAACTCTATATATATCCCAGGAGCAACTCCGACACTATTTCTCAATGCTAAAGCTCCTGTTGGAATCATCGTCTGTTTTAAAATATCTTTCGATAAGCTCTTGATTTTGAACTTTTTTTGTAAAAGTTTTAACGCTTTTGAACTTTCGCTTAACTTTAGGTTAGTAGCTTTGCTGATTGATTCTCTAGTAATATCATCTTCTGTAGGTCCTAATCCTCCTGTAATTAATAGTAGATCAATCTTCTTCTTTAAGGCTCTTTTTATCGTATCAACGATCTGATCCTTATTATCACCTATTGTTAAGATCTCATTAACTCGGTAGCTGCTTTTCTCTAACTCTGCTGCAATTGCTTTACTGCTACTATTAACTGTGTTGCCAGCAATTAACTCATCGCCAATTGAGATGATTGTAGATTTCATAGCCGACTTTCTATCTTTTCAACCAAATTCCTAGTGGCAACTTTGATATCATCAGCAGCAAAGATCGCCTCAATTACCCCTACATGCTTCATTCCAACATCTAGTAGCTGATCAATATTCTTAAGATTGATACCACCCATAGCAGTAAGCGGAACCGTTATAGTAGATATAGCCTCACGAAGAACAGTAAGCCCGATAGGAGTAATATCTGGCTTTGTTTTTGTTTTGAATATTGGTCCTATATTGATATAACTTGCCCCTTCTGATTCTAATCTTAGTGCATCGTTTAAGCTCCTAGCTGAGCCGCCGATAATAAAATCATTCCCAGCTATTCTTCTTGCCTCCTTGAGTGGTAGATCTGATTTTCCTAAATGAACACCATCCGCCTTGACCGCTAGTGCAATATCAACCCTATCATTGACAATGAGTAGCATATTATGTTTTAAACTCTCTTTTCTATAAAGTGTTGCTAGCTTAAAATAATCGTAATCATTTAATTCTTTTTCCCGTAGCTGAACGATTCTAGCGCCACCTAATGATAGCTGTTCAATCATCTCTAAATCACTCCACCTTGCGCGAAATAGCTTCCGATTAACTACAGGATAGATCGTTATATCTGATATAGTCGGCTTTGACATTTTATTTTAGTTTGATAATAAGTTTAGCGTTAGTATAACAAAGTGACTCTCAGATAAATAAACAAATAGGTAAGATCTTCCTTTTGTTAATCAACTTATATAGATAAAATATACTGTTTAAAGAATAGATAAAGAAATTGTTATGAGTAAAACTATCGTAGCTGGAATAATAGGCTATCCTATCGGTCATTCAATGTCAGCTCAGATCTATAATTTCGTAGCGACCAATAATGATATCGATCTAATTTACACTCCCTTTGAAGTCAAGCCTAACGATCTTGCAAAAGCGATTGAAGCTTTAAAAGTTCTGAATATCAAGGGAGTTAATGTCACTATCCCCTACAAAGAGCAGGTAATTCCACTCTTAGATGAAATATCAGACGAAGCAAAATTAATCGGTGCAGTTAATATTATAGTTAATGACAACAGACGTTTAATCGGATTCAATAGCGATGCTAGAGGATTTGCGAAATCGATTGCAGTGAACAGCGATTTTACTATCCAAGGTAAGAAAGGGATGATCTATGGTGCAGGTGGCGCAGCAAAAGCTGTCGCAATCGCTTTAGCTACCGAAAAGATTGGATCAATCACTATTGTAAATAGGGATCTTGAAAAAGGGGTTCATCTTGCCAATAATATTACTGAGCATTTTCCAACTAGAGTTAATGTAATTAGTTTAAATGATAAAAAAAGTTTGACTAGTACGATCGAAAGTAGCGATATTATTATTAACTGTTCGTCCGTTGGGATGAAAGGTGGAGTAGAAAATGATCTTATTTTGAACTTTGGGCCTGCTAAAAAAGAGTGTTTAGTTATAGATATAGTTTACAATCCATTGGAAACAGATTTCCTGAAGAAGGCAAGAGAGCAAAATCTATTAACTATAGATGGGTTAGAGATGTTAATATATCAAGGTGAGATTACATTCAGACATTTTACCAACAGTGATTTTCCTGTTGATCAAGTTCGCAAGATGTTAGTTACCAAGTTGAAGTAATATAACGATAGGATTTAAAGGGATATGGCAAAGATAGATGCGTTTTTTAAACTAATGAACGACCAGGGAGCCTCTGATCTTCATATGGTTTCTGGTCAACAGCCTGTATTGCGTGTCAATGGCTCAATGGAGCGGATTAAATATAAGCAGTTTGAAAATGATGAGCTTCAAGCGATGTTATATGAGATTGCACCAGAGGAGAAGATCAAACATTTTGAAGAGACAGGCGATTTAGATTTTGGTTATGAGATCGCTGGATTGGCCCGTTATCGAGCAAATTTTTTCAGGCAAAAATATGGGATAGCAGCAGTATTTCGTCAAATACCATCTGAAATCTTAACCTCAGAACAGCTCAATTTGCCTCCGATCTTTAACAAATTAGCTGAGCTAGAAAAAGGATTAGTACTCGTTACAGGTCCGACCGGTTCTGGTAAATCAACAACATTAGCTGCCATTATAGATAGAGCCAACAAGTTTAGAAAAGATCATATCTTAACAGTCGAAGATCCGATCGAGTTTGTTCATCGATCGCAATCTGCAGTAATCAATCATCGAGAAGTCGGTACTCATACAAAATCATTTGCAGCAGCCCTCAAAGGTGCTCTTAGAGAAGATCCTGATATCATCTTAGTTGGTGAAATGCGTGACCTTGAGACAATTCAACTAGCATTAGAAGCTGCATCAACGGGTCATCTAGTATTTGGGACACTCCATACCCAATCGGCAAGTAAAACTGTAGACCGGGTAATAGATGTCTTTCCCGCCTCGCAGCAAGCCCAGGTACGAGTTACTCTCTCTGAGTCTCTAAAGGCGGTCGTAGCGCAAAACCTCTTTAAAAGAATAGATAAAAAAGGACGGGTCGCTGCCTTGGAAATATTAATCTGTACTCCTGCAATCGGCAACCTAATACGAGAATCAAAAACATTCCAGATTCCATCCTCTATTCAGACCGGCAAAAAGTTTGGTATGTGCTCATTAGATGATGCGATCCTTGATCTTTTAAACAAAGGATGGGTCTCAGCTGACGAGGCATATAATAAGGCAGTTGAAAAAGCAAGATTTCTTGGATTCCTTAAAGAACCTCCAGATGTTTGGGGCTAATAGAGATTAGATGACTAATCACCAATTCTCAACCAACCCATCAGACTCCGTATTAAATTTCTTAAAAGCAGATAACAACTTTCTCCTAATTGCACATACTAACCCAGATGGGGATGCAATAGGTGCTATGTTAGGGATGAGCTTGATCCTCGAAAAATTAGGTAAAAATAGTACAATTTTAATCGAAGAAGATCTCCCTGCTGAGTTTAAGTTTCTAGATGGTAGCAGTCAGGTAAAAAATTTAGAGTCAACTTCGATTGAGGAAATTGACTATAATGCAATTATAATCTGTGATGCATCTGAATTTGAGCGAACTGGTGAAATAGCTACCTGTATCGATACTAGCCTCCCGACTTTAGTGATTGATCATCATGTTATTGATAGTAATCAGAGTGACACTACCGATAAATTACTATTTATCGATAGCCATGCTAGCTCTACTGCAGAGCTAATATATCGGATTGCAAAACGATTGACCATCTCACTTGATTCCTCAATTGCTACTCTAT
>JBLYYQ010000071.1:0-4329 GCA_048550035.1 Nitrospinota bacterium | reverse complement strand
GGGGCGGTAGATATCGATCCAAAAAATCCTCTTCATCTTTCATGGTCTTCTCCTCTAAATATCTGGCGCAGCATCTCAAGCCCCCGGCTGATCCGCATTTTCACTGCACTCACAGAGATATGTATATCTTAAGGATAAACAATATCAGAGCAAATAGTAAAGAATAATATGAGATTTGAAAATGTTGAGATAGCGTCGATAGGTTATGATTTGGCCCCTATCAAGACCAGCTCAGAGGAGATTGAGGAGCGATTAGGTAAGTTATACCAGAGGTTAGCCCTTCCTAAGGGACGTCTAGCGTTGATGACAGGGATAACAGATCGTAGATTCTATGATCTAGATGAACGTCCAAGCCGAGCAGCATCTAGAGCTGCGGTTAGTGCGCTTACGCGGGCTAATATCGACATAGCTGATGTTGATTGTATTATTAATGGATCAGTCTGCCGAGATTTCTTAGAGCCTGCCACTGCAACCGAGGTTGCTAAACTGTTAGGGGCAGATGAATCTACATTACTATACGACATTTCAAATGCTTGTCTTGGAGTATTAAATGGGATGCTTGCAATTGCTAATATGATAGAGTTATCTCAAATTGATACCGGTATTGTTGTGGCAGGTGAGCTTGGCGAATCGCTAGTTAATGCAACCATCGATAGCCTCAACAACGATCCTAATTTAACAAGGAAAACTCTTAAGCCAAGTATCGCATCACTTACGATAGGATCTGGTGCTGTGGCTCTGCTACTTACTAGAAAAGAGTTATGTAATAATGGGCACAAACTGCTAGGATATAGTTTTAAGTCTGCTGTAGGTGGAAACGATCTTTGCTCTTCTATCAATGATGTAGGATTTAGTAGCGCAGCAGCTCCACTAATGAATACCGACTCTGAAAAATTACTTATTGAAGGATGCAAGCTAGCATCATCAACTTGGGCTCAATTTTTAAAGAATCTCAATTGGACTAAAGATGATGTCAAACATATCTTTACTCATCAGGTAGGCTCTATTTATCGGAAGACACTCTATGAGTATCTTGAGATGCCGATTGAAAAAGATTATGAGACTGTAAGCTTCTTAGGTAACATAGGTTCCGTGTCGGCACCTATAACATTGGCAATTGGTGCAGATAAAAGAATTATTGAAAAAGGGGAGAATGTCGCTCTATTGGGGATCGGATCTGGACTAAATTCGCTTATGTTCGGGATAGAATGGTAGATAATATATGTCGCAATATTTTGAGCTACCTGACTATCGATTCAATCTTGCAACTTTAAAGCTAGGTTCTGTATCGCTAAGTTATGTTAATGAGGGGCTTGAGAATAAGCCAGCTATTGTAATGCTACATGGCAACCCAACTTGGTCGTTCTATTATCGTGCATTAATCAATCAATTTAAAGATAGATTTCATGTGATTGTCCCAGATCATGTAGGATGTGGGCTTTCAGACAAGCCTGCCGATTATCCTTATACTTTAAAAAGAAGAGTTGATGATATTGAAACTTTGATTGAACATCTAAACCTTAAAGATATTATATTAGTAGGTCATGACTGGGGAGTTGCAATCGGAGCTGGCTATGCTGTCCGGAATCCTTCGAATATTAAAAAGCTTGTTATTTTCAATGGAGCGGCTTTTTGTTCTGACTTTATTCCTTTTAGGATAAAACTGCTTCGAAGCTCACTTGCAGGCTCAATCTTGATAAGAAAGTTGAATTTATTCTTGAATTTGGCATTACCTCCCGTTGGGATGGCGACAAGTAAAAAGTCTCTTTTTTCTGATGAAATTTTGCGTGGCTATCGATATCCATACCGCTCCTATCAAGATCGAGTTGCAATTGATCAATTTGTGCAAGATATTCCAATGAGTGAGATTGATAGATCATATCTAACATTGAAAGATATTGAATCGAAATTAGAATCATTGCGTACTGTGAAAAGCTTAATACTTTGGGGTGGGGATGACTGGTGTTTTAACAGATATTTTTATGAGAGATGGCTTACGATATTTAGCAATTTAGAGGCTCATTACATCCAAGGAGCAGGTCACTTTGTAGTAGAAGATGCAACAGATTATCTTATAGAGAAGATGGAGCAATTTTTAAAATAATATGCTGCAAAATTTTAATATAGCAGTCAAATTTGATGAGACTGCAGCAAGATTAAAAGATAAAACCGCTCTCATTGAACAACATTCTAGTAACATTGATCGCAAATTTTCATTTCAAGAATTAAAAGAGGATTCAGATCGATATGTAGCAGGATTTAAATCTATCGGCATTAAGTCAAATGATCGAGTACTAATTGCAATAAAACCTAGCTTTGAGTTTGTTGTGGTAACGCTGGCACTATTCAAAGTAGGGGCGATAGTTATCTTTATTGATCCAGGCATGGGTAAATCAAACCTTTTAAATTGTGTGAAACTATCTGCCCCTAGCAGCCTAATCGGGATCAATAAAGCTATAGCTGCAAGATATATATACCGTAGTCATTTTAAAAGTGTAGAGCATGTTATCAAGAGTGAGAATGGTCTACCATTAGTTGGGATAAAGCTAACAAAGCTAAAGATGCCATTACCTGCCGAGAAGACTCTTGAGTATAAAAGTGAGGATGAAACAGCAGCAATACTTTTTACTACAGGTTCAACAGGACCACCAAAAGGGGTAGTCTATACTCACCAGATTTTTAATACACAGCTTTCATTAATCAAAGATTATTACCAAATTTCTGATAACGATATCGATCTAGTACTTTTCCCACTTTTTGGACTATTTTCAATCGCTATTGGTGCAACGGCAGTGATTCCTGATATAGATTTCACACAACCATCAAAGGTTGACCCTAAGATGATTATAGATTCAATTAACGAAAAGAGAGTAACTTACTCATTTGGATCTCCTGCTGCTTGGATTAAGATTGCTCGCTTTGGATATAAACATAAATTATCAACACCCACTATGAAGCGAGTATTGATGGCAGGCGCACCTGTAAGCAAAGAGATTCATGAGAAGCTATTGAGATCTATGTTAGTTTCAGGTGGTAAAACTAATACACCATTCGGGTCGACAGAGGCGCTTCCAATTACTGATATTGAAGGTGAAATATTATTGCAAGAAGATCTCTTCAAAGAATTAGAAGCAGGGAATGGGATCTGTGTTGGGAAAGTATTACCTCATAGCAAAATCATGATATGCAAAATCGATGATGAGCCACGAGAGAGGGTTGATCAGTTAGAAAAACTTGATGCCAATGAGATTGGTGAAATTTTAGTGGCAGGCGATCTGACAAGCAAATCTTACTTTAATAACGAGCAAGCTAATAGATTGCATAAAGTAATAGATGACAACTCTATTATCTGGCATCGAACAGGCGATGTTGGGAGAATTGATGATTTAGGGCGACTCTGGTTTTTAGGGCGAAAATCACATCGAGTAATCTCAAAAGAGAGGACATTTTTTACAATAGCGGTTGAAGCAATATTCAATCGGCATCAGTTAGTGGAGCGGACTGCATTGGTGGGAGTAGGAAAAGCAGGTCAGCAGCGTGCGATGATTATTATAGAGTTAAAAGAGGGTCACAAGGCAAAATCTAAGTATGAAATTGCAAACGAGCTTTATCAGCTAGGCTCTACCAATCAAAAAAGTAGAGGAATTAAAGATTTTTTATTTTACGATCTTTTCCCAACCGATATACGCCATAATGCAAAAATTTTCAGAGAAAAGCTTTCACTCTGGGCGTCCACACAAGGCGATGCAATTTTTAGTTTTACTAGCACTGAACATTAATGCGAATATTTATAACAGGTGGAGGTGGATTTCTAGGTCGCTATATTGTGAGAATGTTAGTTAAACGAGGCGATCAGGTTACAACGTTTTCTCGCAATAGATATGAACATCTTAGCAGTCTCGATGTCAAACAGGTAGTAGGTGACATTAATGATTACGATAAGCTATCGCATGAGCTACGACATCATGACGCCATTATTCATTTAGCATCCAAGGTTGGCATTTGGGGTGATTATGATTCATATCGAAAGGTTAATCTAGACGGTACAATGAATGTAATTAAGGCTGCCTTAGAATGCGAAATTGAGAAGGTTGTCTATACTAGTACACCTTCTGTTGTATTTGACGGCAAGCCTCACAGTGCAATTGATGAGCGCAAAGGATATTCTAAGAAATTTTACTGTGCTTATCAAAAGAGTAAAATGTTAGCAGAAGAAGCGATATTGTTAGCAAATTCAGCTAACTTAGCGACTGTTGCGATTCGACCTCATCTAGTATGGGGTCCGGAGGATAACAATCTTATTCCTAGATTGATAGCACGTGCAAAGGC
>JBLYYQ010000070.1:0-2897 GCA_048550035.1 Nitrospinota bacterium | reverse complement strand
AGTTCGCCCCCATCGCAGCCGACTCTAATGCAGTGGTAATTGATAACACTTCTGCATTTAGGATGAACGAAGATGTGCCGCTTGTAGTTCCAGAGATCAATCCAGAGATGATTGAAAAAAGGGCAGGTGGAATTATTGCTAATCCAAACTGCTCTACTATTCAGATGGTTGTCGCTTTAAAACCACTGCACGATTTTGCCAAAATAAAGAGGATTGTTGTTTCCACTTATCAGGCAGTTTCTGGTGCTGGCAACAGTGCTATCAATGAGCTATCTAAACAGACCGAAGAGCTCTTCAAATTTCAAGATATAGAGCCGTCAATATTCCCTCACCAGATTGCATTTAATATTCTACCTCATATCGATCTTTTCCTTGATAACCATTACACTAAGGAGGAGATGAAAATGGTCAACGAAACTAGAAAAATTTTCAACGATTACTCGATAGGTGTCACTGCCACTTGTGTTCGTGTCCCTGTTTTCATAGGGCATGCAGAATCTGTAAATGTTGAATTTCACGATCCTATAACTCCTGACCAAGCAAAGAAGCTACTCCAAGATGCATCAGGAGTTACAGTTGTAGACAATCCAAATCTAAATCAGTATCCCCTTCCACTTAAAGCAGCTGACAAAGATGATGTTTTTGTTGGTCGTATACGTCAAGATGAATCGGTTACCAATGGACTTAATCTCTGGATTGTAGCTGATAATCTTAGAAAGGGTGCCGCATTAAACGCTGTTCAAATCGGCGAAAAATTGATTGAAGAATTTAGCTAAACAGATCTATTTTTAGATCTGATGGTTGCAATCTTAGAATCGGATGAAAGAATATTACACCGAAAATTACCAATTAGCCTCTATGATTTTAAAAGCTATAAGCAAATCCCAAACTTATTGAACCTACATCGTCTTTACCATCAAAGATAAGATCCTTCCGAAAGACTGCAAACGGTTTGAAGGGGATACTATTATCTGGCTCCCAGCCGAAACTTGCCGTCAATCCGATGACATCTTCAGACTCTTCACCATAACCAAAATATCCAATAGTTCCTATCGACTGATGAAACCATCGACCTAGTCTCTGTTCTAATACAATACCAATTGAAGTGAAGTTATTATCATCACTATCAAAGCTTGTAAGCTCTAGCCCATATTTGCGGACGTCACTTGCTTTCAATAAAATACGAGCACCAACATGAGATGTAGTCTCTCCATCCATTGTGCCGGTACCAAAGTGTGGTCTGACAAGTAACACTGATCGTTCTTCGTTGTACTCTAGTGATTGTCTACTCTCTTCTAGGTCGGTTAAACTATAACCATGAGAGCCACTGTACATCTCAGATTCTAAGTCTATCTCAACAGCTTTAGAGCCTTCATAGGAAATAAATACTTTGTTATTAACAAGATCGTATGTGTTTGCCCACTTAGTATGCCCTTGGGATACAGATTTTAGTATCGATTGGATATCTTTTATTGAACTCTTTGAAGTTAATCTATCACTTGCGATACGATATCTGTCAAAAGATGTTTTAAATTCATCATACAGAGGATCTGAGGCATCCAGAGATTCATCTGAATTATAGTGGTTTGCCATTACCTGACATTTCTTAGGATCTCTTACAATTTTTATTTCATTATTAGCATATTCTACAATGGCAGAATTCCCTTTAACATCTACAAGCTTATAATGAACTAATGGATAGCCAAGAAATTTGCCAAATATTACTGTATATTGAGGAAATATTTTTAATGCAGCATCAACATCATCTGCCTGTTTCAGCGCAATACTAATCATTTCCAAACTTTTTCGCATAGGTTTCAATAAATTCAAGCTAGTATCTGCCTCAGGGACAGATGCAATGGCAATAAACAACCCTTTATTATTTACCCCCTCAAATGGCATAGAAATGCCATACTGTTCGAAAATGGTTATACTGTTCTCACCTTGCTCGCCAGGAATAAACCAAACGTTACCACCTTCAGTATGCCAGTCAAAACTTCTCCCTACTAAAACGTTTCCGTTTTTATTTTGTGTATGGAAAACTGTACAGGCAAAAACTGTTTCTGAATAGACGAAGACGAATACCAACAGATGAAAAACATACAGATATCTCATATATATAGCCTGCCTCTCTTATTTTATTATAATGATATCATTTATTATAGTTTTTGTAAATATTGAATTACCCCAGTTTTGATGAGTTAGAGAAAGGATTAATGGCTCGCCGTATCAGCTTCATTACCTCCTATATATTTCTATTCGATATTTCAAATGCTGTTGTAAAGAGTATGGTAGCTAAGGTTATGGATGTTTCTTGTAGGACGGTTCAACGCTGGAAAAAGATGATATGCAGTGAGTAATGGTTCTGCTGTTGGTTCAGCTGAGCCTTAAAGTAGAAAGAAGCTAGCTAGATGGAGCATATCACGGACGCCGTACCTCAAAGATACATTGATGTCAGCCATGCAGGTTGGAAAGAGCGAATCTATCTTGCTTGAATATGGCATGCAAGTTAGGAAACTGCTCCTAACCTGCATGCTATAGCTATCTATCTTATGTAACTAAAGCTATCAATTCTCCTTCAAGGTGTAACCTCACCGTAATCTATAGGACCAACATCAGGACGGGTACCTACAAATGGGCTACCGCTACTGATATCCGTTAGCAGATTTGTCAATATGGAGGCTGAATCAGCATCAAAGTCAGCACCTCCTCTTACTCTAGTCCAGCTAGCAGCATCTGTCGGATCTATCGTATGGTAGATGTTCCCTAAGCCACCTTGAGTTGCGATAGCTACCCCCTTATCTTTTAACCTGTCTATAAGGCTAGAATTATCAGATAGCTTTAGCTTCAGAGTGATAGGCATAAGAAAACCTGCTGATTCTGATAAGGTAACATCT
>JBLYYQ010000069.1:0-7269 GCA_048550035.1 Nitrospinota bacterium | reverse complement strand
TAATAGAGGATTCTATCTTTGAAGATGACCCATTATCAGTAGCAATTCCACCACCAGACTCGCTTGCGTGATTATATTGAATAATAGAAGATATTATCGTTGGAGATGATCCTTCGCCTATATTATAAATTCCACCACCAGACTCGCTTGCGCGATTATTTTCAACAATAGTAGATATTATCGTTGGACTTGCAGCGGCATTGAATATCCCACCTCCATATCTGTTATCACTGCTACCTCTAGCGCTACCGCCTCTTATCACTACGCCATCTAACATAGCAGTCTCATCAAGTGATCCATCATCATTATAGACTACATGGAAGACATTGTCATCGTACGAAGCAGGCAAAGCGATTTCCCTTATATATGCCCCTTCCTTATCACAGTCTATCTCCTCAGCATTGGGGGGTCGGGGGATTTCACATGTAACTTCCAGTACTGAATTGTCATCTTTATTTAGATCGCCTGACAAGATTGTTTCATTAAGATATATCCTACCAGCAACATCAGACTTCACTCTGGTGCTTTTTGAACTTTCATCACCTGCAAAACCACCTATAACAGATACTCCATTGCGCAGTCTAAACGAACTCTTCTTTGCATCACCCTCACCCCAATTCCATGTTGGAAGATAGTTGCCAGCTTGAACCCAGATCTCAACAGCTTCCAAATCACTGCTTTCAATTGCATCTCCTGCCGCATCTATGACAGTCTGAAGATTCATAGTCTCACCACTGCCAGCTAGTGCATTAGCCCAACTCGAACCATCAGCTCCATCAGCTTCATCATCAGCATTTACATATAAAATACCAGACGTCGGTTCATTTAGCGTAACCGTAGTTATCGCCTCACTACTCTTTTCTTTATATGTTACAGTCAGCTTGAATTCTACTCTTCCTGTTCTACCACCTGGTATTTCGACCGCTGTTGATTTCTGATTTGGGGCCTCTATTACTACACCTTCATCTTCAGTCGTCCACTCATAAGTAACATCATCTGCATTAGCTCCTTCAGGAAGTTCAGCATCACCTGTTAATCTAAAACTGTATGGTTCACCGATACTTTCGATATCCCCATCAGCGTTAATTGATAATCGTCCAGTGGTAGCACTAAAATCTGCTGGTGCAACAGCCTTTATATCGCCGCCTCCATCACCGCCGCCTTCTCCTTCGTTGCCGCCTTCTCCTTCGTTGCCGCCTTCTCCTTCGTTGCCGCCTTCTCCTTCGTTGCCGCCTTCTCCTTCGTTACCGACTTCTCCTTCGTTACCGCCACCGCCTTCGTTGCCGGTATCTGCAGCAACATCATCATCGCTACTGCTACTACTGCAGCCAAAACTGCCGATCGCAAACGTTAGTAGAAGCATGACTACTATCATTCCAAACTGTTTAAATCTCATTTTATTTGCCTTTCTTGTTTTCTGATTTACTATTTGTTACCTTCTATCTATAATACCCCAAAAAAGGCTTGTCTGGCGATAAAAACTTAGCCGAGTCAGATGATCTCAAGAGCAATGATAACTTGAACAGTCAGACCAATCTCTATGAATTAGAATTCACTCTACCTTGAGAGGAATTCGATCGGTTTGCTAATCTTAGATTTTCTAACTTCCGTTAGAAAGCAATAAGCCCCACTCTCAATAGTTGTGAATGGGGCTTATGCATGAACGGCTTACATCTCTATAACCTAAGCTTATGCTTAGTTGCTATAATTCTTCCTCTTCAGTTTATTAGTTTAAAGCGGGCATTATTACTGGACCGATGTCTGGATTTCCAGCATCAACATTACCATGGATATCTCTACCAGTTATAATAGTAAGATCAGCAGGTCGACTGACATCTCCATTCTCAAAGTCATACCAAGTATCTTCACCACCCTCTGCAGGATCCTGATAGTAGAAGTCGTCGCCCTCAGCATCCACACCGACTGTAACGCCAGCATTGCTATAAGCTGAGTTAGGAGCTATGCTTTTGACATTGGTGATCGGATTAGGAAGGGTATAAGTTTCTCCTGTCTTGCCAATGTATGACCCAAAATCAATTTCAGCAAGAGTCGGTGCAGAAGTACCGTCAAGCATATTGTAAAATGTGACCTTAGATTCGCTAACAGTCGAATCCTCTGCAGGAACAGACTTTACTATGCTAGAGAAAACCAGAGTCTCGTCTAGATTATTTCCATTGGAATCTATCTCTATTCTTTTTGCTAGGTCAGCTCTATAAGAAATATTATCCGATACAATTGAGTTGTAGATCTGTATTCTCCTCATACCATTCAAACCGACAATACCGGCACCTGAAGAGCCTGAAATGTTCTCGATTACTGCGGAGTTGACTAACCCTAGAGTAGCACCGTATCCAATACGAATTCCACCACACTCCGTAAAGGCAAAGTTACTTTGAATAATAGAAGAGGTTATTGTAGTAACTGTTCCACTACCTGTAGAGTAGAATCCGCCACCAGCACCATCTTTTGCAGAGTTATTTTTTATAACAGATGCCCTATAAAAGGAATCTGAATTAAGTTCACTAACTCCACCACCATCGCCCTCTGCGTAATTAGATTTAATAAGATATGCAGTTACATGTGATTGTGAGTTTTCCCAAGTATAAATTCCGCCTCCCTTTTGTTTAGCATAATTATATTGAATAATAGATGATTCTATCTTTGGAGATGACCCATCATTAGTAGCAATCCCACCACCATTATATGCGTGATTATATTGAATAATAGAAGAGATTATCGTGGGAGATGCTCCTTTAGTATTATAAATTCCACCACCCTCCCTTGCGCGATTATTTTCAACAATAGTAGATATTATCGTTGGACTTGCAGGACCGGAATTGTATATCCCGCCTCCATTTCTGTTGTCATCAGAGGTAGGTGAGGCGTTACCACCTTTTATCACTACGCCATCTAATATAGCAGTCTTATCAATTGGTTCATCATTATGATAGAGTATGTGGATAACATTCTCAGCGTACGAAGAAGGTTTAGCGATTTCCGTTACATATGCGCCTTCCTCAGAACAGTCTACATCCTTCTCTTTCAGTGGAATTCTTAGAGACTCACCCTCACCAGTAGAATCACCAGCAACAACGGTTTCACATGGAACTTCCATTACTAGATCATCATCTTTATTTAGATCGCCTGACAAGATTGTTTCATTAAAATATATCCTACCAGATTCAGTAGACTTCACTCTGGCACTTTTTGAACTCTCATCACCTGCAAAACCACCTATAACAGATACTCCATTGCGCAGTCTAAACGAACTCTTCTTTGCATCACCCGCACCCCAATTCCATGTTGGAAGGTAAGTACCAGCTTTCACCCATAGCTCGACAGCTTCTAAATCAGTGCTGTCAATTGCCTCTCCTGCCGTATCTATGAGATTCTGAAGATTCATAGTCTCACCACTGCCAGCTAGTGCACTATCCCAACTCGAACCATTAGATCCATCAGCAGCATCATTTACATATAAAATACCAGATGTCAGCTTAACCGTAGTTACCGCCTCATCACTCTCCTCTCCGTATGTTACAGTCAGCTTGAATTCTACTCTCCCTGTAACAGAACCTAGGATTTCGACCGCTGTTGATTTCTCATTTGGGGTCTTGATTTCTACACCTTCTATATCTTCATTTACAGTCGTCCACTCATAGGTAACACCATCTGCAGTAGCTCCTTCAGGAAGTTCAACATCGCCTGTTAATATGAAACTGTATGGGTCACCAGATGGACCTATTTCGCCATCAGCTAGTGCGAGGTTGGTGCTAGCACTAAAATCTGCTGGTGCAACAGCCTTTAGATCTCCCTGCCGGTATATGCAACATAAATCATCGCTACTGATACTGCTACTGCTACATCCAAAACCGCCTATCGCAAATGTTAGTAGAAGCATGACTACTGTCATCCCAAACTGTTTAAATCTCATTTATTTGCCTCGCTTTTTTCTGATTTACTATTTATTACCTTCTATCTATAATACCTCAAAAAAAGCTTGCCTGGCGATAAAAACTTAGTCGAGGCAGATGAGCTCAAGAGCAGTAATAACCTAGAGAGTCAGACCAATCCCTATCAAGCAACTAGGCGATTTAAAACTAACGGATGAACTAGAGTGAAGATTCTGCAGATCCTATAGAATAGTTAATATCGTTTGCTAATCAGTTTAACCCCGTGAAAAGTAAGCAACTGTTATGCCCCAAAAAAAACCTCGTATCCTTATTCTCATAGCCGTGGGAGTTAGAAAGCAAAACGCCATTCAAGCAAAACTAAAGTTATATAGGTGCGAAAGGTTGTGACTTCATCTGATACGAATATACCTGCGGCTTCATTTGCCCTAGAAAGAACCTATCCTCGAAGCTAAACCTTTGTTCGTTATTTAACGGTTATGGAACTAAATTCCTTAAAATTTGCATAAATTCACGCGAACGAGCGGTTTGAGCCTCTGGTTTGCTTACATTTTATGCAAATTTTTGAACAATGCAATTGACAATATCGCCATAATGACAATTATGATGAAACCTTTATTTGAAATAGCATGACTGATTTCAGGATTAAAAACTGCATAAGAAATGAATATTTATAAATATAAAAGAAAATGTTACTGCATAAGTAGTAAATAAAATGCTGCCAATTTTCTTACCAGTTTGTTGATTAATGATAATATATATTGAGTAGCTGATAGCAGCTAGTAAGGCTAAAACTGCCCCTGTTTTATTGGTTGATGTTAGATATAAATTAAACCCTCCTAGAACAAAGAATAGCCCAATTTGCACTAATGTAAAAAAGAATATGTCCTTTGCTTGTGGAACTCTTTTTTCAACAACTGAATTTAATATTAAAACATAGGCAGGAAATGTATATAATGTGATTCTATTGATATTAGCATCAATTAATTTCAGTGAATAAAAATCCGATAATGTCGCTAGATAGTAGCCAAAGAAACCTGCCAATATGCAGCTAATAGCAATTCTCTTATTAAGAATGGTAGTAAAAAGATCTTTTTGCTTTTTATAAAAAGCAAAGCCTAGCAATAAAGGTAAGGTAAAAAGAAAACGATAATAGAATAAATCCATCAGAGCCACTTCCTCAATATATGCTAATTTTACTAGAATCGACCTAAATGAAAGTAGCAAGGTTGCCAGAAGAACTAAAGATGCTCCGAACAAAGAATCATTTAATAAAAATTTGTTATACCGATTTTTCATTTGTTAATCTAAGAATTTATTATAATTATTGGAGGTATTAATAAACCCAAGCTTATCATATAATTTGTGAGCGGCTTTTCTCTGAACTGCAGAATCTAGTAAGCCACAGGTCGCCTTCTGTTAAATAGAGACTGCTCGCTAAGAAATCTAAAATGATTAACGTTGCCGGAAACAGTTTCTACATCTTAAAAATTCACTTCCTTTCTGATAATTTCTATGCTAATCTGCCTCCTACTGTCCCTTATTAATAAAACAACACATACAAGCTATTGTTTTAAAAGGGCTACTTGCTGAGGTATAATTGACATCACAAAATGGAAATGTTATATCTACAGCTCATCAACTAATGAGATAGATAGGAGTTTAAATAAACCTGTATGTTTGATTCTATAAGACGTAATGCTCAGTTTGGCAGAGGGGCTGGCGGATTTGATAATATGCCTAATATCCCCAACATCAATGATTTCAAGATGCCACCCATTACCCCATATTATGTAGGAATGTTTATAGCTGCACTATTTGCTATTTGGATGGCATCTGGCATATATAAAGTTGAACTTCAAGAGCAAGCAGTATTGCTAATATTTGGCAAGCATTTGAAGACTACTGGTCCTGGTCTTGGCTGGATTCCACCATTTCCGATCGGTGAAGCTATCAAAGTCAATACGGAAGGGATCAAGAGAATTGAAATCGGATTTCGAAGCAACCGTGACTCTATTAGTAAAGCAGATCTTTTAAAAGAGAGCGAAATGCTAACACAAGGGACCAACATTATTACGGCACAGATGACTGTCCAGTATATAGTATCGTCACCTGAAGACTTCATTTTCTCGATTGCCGATGTTGAGCGTGTATTAGGAGATCGAGATCTGAAAAAGACTGTTAAAGCCGTCTCAGAGTCTGCATTGCGCGACATTGTTGGCAATACAGATGTAGATTCTGTTCTAACATTTGGTAAGGCAATTGTTCAGCAATCGGTTCACGATTTAATTCAGCAGACACTTGATCTATATAACAGTGGTATTTCTATTCAGCTAGTTCAGTTACAAGATGTGGCACCTCCTGAACCGGTTGCAGAGGCATTTCGTGATGTTAATAACGCAGGTGAAGACAAAGATCGTAAAAAAAGCGAAGCAGAAGGTTATCGAAATGCAATCATCCCTGAAGCTAGAGGTGAAGCTGCAAGAATTATTGCTCAAGCAAAAGGATATAGAGAATCAAAAATTGATAGAGCAAAAGGTGATGCGGCTCGATTTTTACTGCAGCTAGGTGAGTATCGTAAAGCTCCTAACATCACTAAAAAGAGACTCCAGATCGAGATGATGGAAGAGGTGTTACAAAATGTCGACACCATAATCATTGATCCTTCAGTTAAGAATGTGCTCCCGCTACTTAATCTAGAGTCGGTCAAACATAAAATTAAAGAGGTGCAATAATGAAGCCTAACTTTTTCCTATTTGCTCTACCTATTGGATTGCTCATAATAATTACAACTATGTTAGAATCACTTTTTATAGTAAAAGAGCACGAACAGGTAGTCATCACACAGTTTGGTAAATTTGTACGATCACAAACTAAAGCTGGGCTAGACTTTAAAACTCCATTCATACAGGATGTCTTTTATTATGATAAACGACTCTTAGATCATGATATCACTCCAGCTGATGTTGTAACCCGTGATAAGCGAACTTTAGTGATCGATAACTTTGCTAAGTGGCGAATCACTGATCCTGAAAAATTTTACAAACGAACAAGGACAACTAGAGTTGCAAAAGATAGATTGCGAGATATTATTTTCTCTGAATTGAGATTAGATTTTGGTGATAATGACCTTAACGACATAATATCAGGAGAGCGTAGCAATATTATGAAGAAAGTAACAGAGCGCTCTAATCAAAAAGTTAAAGAGTTAGATATGGGAGTCGAAATAGTAGATGTCCGTATTATGCGTGCTGATTTCCCACCTGAAAACCAACGTGCGGTCTTTGAAAGAATGAGTGCTGAACGGAATCGAATTGCAAGGCAGTTTCGATCTGAAGGTGATGAAGAAGCTAAAAAAATT
>JBLYYQ010000068.1:0-20814 GCA_048550035.1 Nitrospinota bacterium | reverse complement strand
TAAAGAAAGTTGTTAAGATTACTATACGCCTTAATCTTACGATACCTACCGATGGGCAGGTTAATCTTATGGGAGGTAGTGCTACAAAATTTGGTGTTGATGAAGGTGATGTTACAGAGTTGTTCAAAATTGCTATTGGGAATGATCAGATAGATTTTTTAGGATTTCACTCATTTGTTGGGACACAAATTTTAGCAAGTGATTTTTTTTCTGATGCATATCGATATTTTGTAGAGTGGGTAAAAGATTTTTCGCTCTATCATGATGTAAAGATAAAATCGCTAAATTTTGGTGGCGGGTTTGGGGTTCCATTTACTGAGACAGATTCCGAATTAAATATCGAATCAGTAGGAGCAACTTTAAGTGAGCTACATCAGGAATTATCTAAGCTAGATAATTTCAAGGAGGTCGAGTTCATTGTAGAGCCTGGCCGATACTTAACAGCACAAGGGGGAGTTTATGTATCCAAAGTTATTGATATAAAGATCTCACATGGTAAAAAGTTTGTTATCACAGATGGTGGGCTACATCATGCATTGTCACCGATAGTTATGAATCAGAACTATCCAACTTTGCTGCTGAATAAATTAGATCAAGATCCTACAGAATATGTGACAGTATGCGGACCATTATGTAGTTCGGCAGATATGTTTTCAAAGGAGGTTAAATTGCCATCTGTTGCAATTGATGATATTGTTGGGATATTTAATTCTGGTGCGTATGGATATAGTGCAAGCATGAATCTTTTTTTATCTCACCCGTCACCAGCTGAAGTACTATTAGATAATGAGAACCTTTTCATGCTAAGGATGCCTCAGATAGAAAAGTTACCATTAAGATTTGACTTAATAAGATAATCTAGATAAATATAAGAATGCGCACAATAGGAATGCTAGCAATATTAGTTATGGGAGTAATACTTGCTGTAAAATTAACTCGTATAATAAACTGGTACACATTTGGTGCCAATCAGGAACGAAAGAAATTGCGGCTCAAAGATCGATTTAAAATAAATAAAAATGGGTCCAACCAGAAGAGCGATTGACTCCGATTCATTTATGATGATCGGTGGCAAGAGTATTATCCACCAGTTAACGGAGCTAGCAAACAGCCAGCCTGGCAAGGAGCTAGCTGAGTCAATTCCATTTTCGACAACTGAAGCAGAAGCTATTTTAGCATTTGATGCTACGGAAGAGATTATCAATTTACGAATCAATCGTGAAGATTTTGATATTGCACCATTTGCCGATGTTGATGATTTAATTTGGCGACTAGGCAAGAGTGCCAGGTTGGATGGCATTGCGATTCGAAAATTTATTCCATTACTTGAGAACATTACACTTGTGAACCGTATATTTAAGGCAGAAGGTTTGAGTATGAGTGCAACAAGTCAGATATATTTTGAGCTTGATGTTCCGGTTGGATTAGCTGAGTTGATTAATGAATCGATTGAACCTGATGGTGCTATTTGCAAGAGTGCAACTGATGAGATAGAGTCTTTATATAATCAGATTGACAAGCTTGAGAATAGGATTCAAGTAGAGGCTGATAAGTTTGTTTCTGATAATGAGAACTTGCCATGGCTACAAGATAGCTATCTTACTATCCGCGAAAATCGATTTGTAGTTCCGGTTAAGGCGAGTAGCAAGAATAAGATTCGAGGTATTTTGCATGATATTTCAAACTCAAGCCAGACATTTTTTATAGAGCCAGAGCAGTTTGTAATATCTAATAATAAGTTACGCGAACTAAAGATTCAGTTAAATATAGCGATTGAAAAGTTTTTGGAGGAGCTAACAGCAATCATCAGAGCTGAGCAAGATTTTTTTGTAGCTGCGCACCATCATTTAGCAAGATTGGATCTTCTACTTGCCAAGGCAAAATTTTCAGATCTAATTAATGGATCGCGGCCAGAGTTTACTACTTGTATTGATTTAAGGAATGTTGCGAATCCACTGATGATACTTGCTGGTGATTCTGTTGTGAGGAACAATATTCAGATTGAGGAGACTATTTCAGGACTGATTATTTCAGGACCAAATGGTGGGGGCAAGACAGTCACAATGTTAACGATTGGTCTGATTATGGCGATGGCAAAGCTTGGGCTAAATATTCCAGCAGCAGCAGGCTCAAAAGTAAAATTTTACAAGAATATTGATGCTGATATAGGTGATACACAATCTTTGCAGGGAGGACTCTCGACATTCACTTCTCATATTACAAATATTAAACGATTTGTAGATACAGCAAGTAATGATTCACTGTTTATGTTTGATGAGCTTATGGTATCTACCGACCAGAAGGAGGGGGTAGCGTTAGGTCAGGCGATACTTGAATGGCTTGTGAATAAGGGTGTTACAGTTATTGTGACGACACATTACCGTCCGTTCAAGATGTTAGCATTTGTAGACAAGCGATTCCTGAATATAGCATTAGGGATTGACACTCAGTACGATGGTCCATCATTTGAAGTGATTGCAGGAGCGACGGGTCTAAGTTCTGCTATTGAAGTGGCATCTAGAGTAGGCTTAGATGATGCTATCATTAAATCTGCGAAGATGATCCTGCAGCAAGATGATGATAAAAGTGAGTTGATACTAGCATCGCTTCGAAACAGACTTGCAAAAGCGAAGCAACAAGAGTCCAAAGCAGAGTCATCTTTGGAAGATGCTATGAGAATTAGAGATGATCTGGCAAAACTAAAGAAAGAGTTAGAGGTTGAGAAAAAATCTTTTCAAAAGAAGGTTAGCGCGAAGCTTCGACCAGAACTTTTAAGAGCAAAAAAGAAGATTGAATATCTTGTAGATCATGCAAGATCAAATCAGAGCAACCGTCAAGTTGTCAAGGAAGTCTATCATGAGCTAAGCGAGTTAGAAGATAAAGTGAAACGTGATGGAGCACCGTTACCTTCGATAAGAACTTCTGATCTGCAATTAGGAGATCAGGTATATGTATTGCCTCTTGAAGAGTATGGACGGATCATAAATTTTATTTCAAATGAACTTATAATGGTCGAGGTAGGATCTATTAATATGAAGGTTAAGCGTGAGTTACTGATCGGTATTTCAGGTAGAGATGAGACTCAACGAGGGAATTTGATTCATCCAGATCCAGATCCAGATCCGAGTGACCTGTTGGACATTCGAGGTCATAATGTAGAAGAAGCGTTAGAGCTAGTTGCAAGCTTTTTAGATCAAGCGACCCTGAATCGTTATGATATTGTAAGAATAATACATGGGAAAGGGAGTGGTAAATTGCGCAATGCGGTTCATGATTATCTTGAAAGTTCGCTCTATGTCGATAAGTTTGAACTCGATCAGCAGCAGATTGATGGATCTGGATCAACAGTAGTAACAATCAGGAATTAGATAAATGGCGGAAGATGAAGGGAGTCGAACCCTCCTAAGACGCAAAATACGCCTCAACTTGGATTTGAAGTCCAGCCGTGCCACCGGACACGATCACCTTCCATTAGTTTTCCACTCTTTACAAATTGGCTACTGTAATTGTATCATATATAGTGATGGAAAAATTTAACATTTTAGTAGTTGATGATAGTGTAACGATTCAAAAAGTCTTTGAACTTTCGTTTGATGAATCAGGTCTTGACCTGTTTCTAGCAAGTAGTGTTGCCGAAGCGAAAAAGATCCTTGAAGCTGAGCAGATCGATTTTGTTATTGCTGATGTTAATATCCCAGACGAGGATGGTTATGATCTAAGCCTATTTATAAAAGAAGACGAGCGATTCAAATTTATTCCGGTATACCTGTTAGTGAGCGCTATTGATGGGTTAGATGAATTCAAGTTTAAAAATTCGAAAGCAGATGGGAGTTTTGCAAAGCCATTTAAATCTGTTGAGATGTTAGATACGGTACGGAGTATAGTTGAGGGTGGTAAAAAAGATAGGTTAGAGGGTGATGAAGGTGTCGCTAGCTTTGATAATATCCCTGTTGGTGATGAATTTATGGGAGGGATTGATGCGAGTGAAACTCAGAATATTGATATAGTTCCAGACATGCCTGAAATTATGCTTGATGAATCTGCACTGGTGGAAGATGATCTAGAATCTGAAGACGAATCTGATATAGAGCTCATTCCAGTAGAAGCTGATAGCATATTTGAGCAACCTGACCATCTTGCTGATGACCATCTTGCTGATGACCATCTTGCTAGTGATCAACTTGAGCGACCTGAGACTCCTATTAATCTTGAGCCGGTAGAAGAAAAGGGAGATTCATTAGCAGAGACTAAACTTAAGTCAGACGACTTGATAAGCCCTGATAGGGAGAGTATCAAGTCTCTAATCAGAGAAGAAGTAGCAAAAGAATTGAAGCAGATTAAGTTAGATATTGTAGAATCTATAAGAGATGCTCTGCTAGGTAAGTAGGAGTAAAAGCAGCCTAAAGTTGAACAAAAACTGAACAAAAGTTGAACAGAAAAGGTAACTTTTTTATACTATTTTTACTAATTTTCATTTTTGTTATAATTACAGGTAATTTAACGTTAATTTATATATAGTCACAGATATTATACACCATTTTATATAATAATTTTAGTATAGAGATTCAATTATTACAAAACGATCAAATAATAGCAAAGAATGAAGAGAGTCAAGGTAGGGTTAACCGGCGGATATGCGAGCGGCAAGTCAGTAGCGAGCAAATTCTTTGAAGAGCTAGGCGCGTATATCATTGATTTAGATGAGGTTTCAAAGCGCGAAGGTCTACTCACAGATAATGCGAAAGAGGCGATAGCAGAAACTTTTGGAGAAGATATATTTATAGCAGGCGATAAGTTAGATCGAGCTAAGCTACAGCAGATGATTTTCGATAGCGATCAAAAGCGAGTTAAATTGGAGTCGATTTTGCACCCTCTCATAATAGAGGCAGCATACAAAGAGCGTGCGCAAGTCAAAGATAAGATTGTAATTATCGTTGCAGCGCTTATAATAGAGTCTGGGATAGTAGATGATCTAGACATTTTAATAGCGGTAATTGCCGACAAGAATCTACGAGCCGCTCGTGGAGCTAAACGAGATGGTATCACAACAGATTTTGCTCGTAGAATTGATGACACACAATCAACAGATCAGGTAAGAATTGAGTCGGCTGACTATATACTGTATAATAACGGAAGCTTGGATGACCTTAGAGCAGAAGTAGCTCAGGTATGGGATGAGATATCGAATCTCCCATAATTGATTCAAGCTTATTGTTGGGGATCAGACTAAAAAGAAGTTAAAACCGGAAAGCATAAGTAGCAATAAAGATTTATAGGATTAATATACGATGAAAAAGAATGCGCTATTGTTAGAGGCAAAATCGATGGGGATCCATCTCTCTCCTTCACTTACGCAGGCAAAAATTCTAGAGGCAATCAAGAAAGCAAAGGCAAGCAAAAAGAAAAGGCTATTAAACCGTAAGAAGAAAGTTACTGCTTCTAGCGACACTGTTAAGAGTCAATCAGCTTCTAGCCAGGATGAAGCTCCTGTTAGGGGCGCTGTTTCAAAGGGGAAAGGAGTTTCCCGGAAAAAGGAGACAGATAAGCTTGAGAAGTCTGTTCAGAGGCAATCAGTTTCTAGCAAGGATAAAGCTCCGGTTAGGGGAGCTGTTTCAAAGGGGAAAGGAGTTTCCCGGAAAAAGCAGACAGATAAGTTTGAGAAGTCTGTTAAGAGTCAATCAGCGTCTAGCAAGGATAAAGCTCCGGTTAGGGGAGCTGTTGGAAAGGGGAAAGCAGTGGTCCGGAAAAGGCAGACGGATAAGCTTGAGAAGTCTGTAAGTCGCAAAAAAGCCACCTTGAAAAGTGAAGAAGATAAATCTAAAAAGTCAATATCCCGCAAAAGAGTAACATTGAGTTTGGAGGAATCACCGACGAGATCAGTCGAGCGCAAGCAGGGAAGCAAGATATTAGCTGATAGTAAGAAGAGTAGAAAAGTTAGTCGTAAAGATTTAACTCCAGAGTTGAATATAGATCAGTCTCAGGAAAAATTTTATGTTGGGAAAGGTGGCAAATCATACGATGACGATCAAGGATATCAAGTAGCTTATCCAAATTTCGAAAGTAAGCTTATTGCATTAGTCCAGAATGAGTATATGATATTTTTCTACTGGGATTTAAAAGAGTCTGAAGTAGCGAGAGTTAAAGATTCGATGACTACTGACTCAAGTTATTTAGAATTTACTCTAAGGATATACAATGCATATGATCCAAAGAGCTACTTTGATCGACCGATTGACTTTGATAGAGAGGAAGCATACATTTCGATAAATAGTGAGCCGCGTGAATATATAGGTGCGCTTGGATTTAAGGATGAGAACGGTCTGTTTAAAGCAGTAGCAAATTCCAACAAGGTACAACTGCCAGCATTAAGCAAGCCATTTAATGAGACTGACAAACTAGCTGCTACTTTATATGACATGACAATATCTCAGAGTGATATGATAAGTTCAATAACAAGAACAAGTAGCAATGAAATTATTCGATTAGCAAGTGGGATATCTAATATAGAGAGTATAACCGCTGAAGAAGTAGGTGAACAGTTAAGGGTTGGATCTGAAATCAATATTGAAGGTAAGCTATCTTCTACTACAGTGCTAACTATAAATGGTGAGCCGATAAAATTCCAAGAAGGTGACATGTTTAAACTGAAACTACACCTAGCAGATGGAGCAAATGAGCTCCAGATTAACACATTACCATCAAGCGGTATTAAGAGCCATACAGTGAAGGTAGCTAGGATCTCTTCTGATCCTAAATAGCTAATGGCATATGGGTATTTATCATTAGTTCTACATACACATCTCCCTTTTGTTCGTCATCTAGAGGCTGATAATAAGCTAGAAGAAGATTGGTTATTTGAAGCGATAACGGAGGTTTATCTGCCGTTACTGCTCATCTTTGAAAAGCTAACTGCCGATAAGATTAATATTGGAATAACAGTAACCCTGAGCCCTACATTGATAGCGATGCTACAAGATAAGCTATTAATAGAGCGCTACTTGCAATGGTTAGATAAACTGATATTGCTTACTGAACAGGAACTCGATCGAACTGCTCCAAATTGCAAACTCAACAAAATTGCCAAAAGTTATTATGACCGATATACCCTTGCAAAAGGGCTGTTTGATGATGATCAAATGTTAGATATTGTAGGTTGGTTTAAGAAGTTTATGATGGCAGGGGATATAGAGATAATCGCAACAGCTGCAACACATGGTTACCTACCACTTTTGTCGGTCGATGATAAAGGTGCAAAAGTGCAGATCAATCTAGGGCTAGATTGTTATGAGTCGACATTTGGATGTAGCTCGCCTGGATTCTGGTTCCCTGAATCTGGTTATCAGCCTGGGTATGAAACAATTTTAGCAGATCGTGGTGTTAAATATTTTATTGTTGATACGCATGGAACGCTTCGTGGCAATCCTATCCCTAACTATGGAGTTTACTTTCCATGTCAAACAGAAGCTAGAGTTGCTTTTTTCGGGAGAGACTTAGAATCGTCATATGAAGTTTGGAGCTCAAAAGCTGGATATCCGGCTAATCCACTCTATCGCGATTTTTATAGCGACATAGGTTATCAACTAGATCTGGACTACCTTAAAAGTTCGCTAGGGAGTGATTTTTATCCAAAACCGGTCGGGATCAAATATCATAGTATTGCTCAATCAGGTGATACTAAAGAGATCTATGATCAGAGTAAGGCATTAGAGCAGGTCAAAATCGATGCTGAAAATTTCGTTCAAAAACGGATTGCAAGGTTGATGGCAGTTGAACCATTAATCAGAGAAAAACCGGTCATAGTTGCTTGTTATGATACAGAATTGTTTGGACATTGGTGGCATGAAGGAGGTCTGTTTCTTGATTTAGTACTGAGAAATATTGATGAAAGTCGTGATAAAATCAGAATAAAGTCTCTATCGAATTATCTAGAAAAAAGTTCTAATCTACAATTATCAACGCCATCGGCATCTTCGTGGGGTGAAGGTGGCTACTCTATGGTTTGGCTCAATCAAAAAAATGATTTTATCTATCGACCGTTACTTGATGGATTAGATGAAATGATGAAATTGGCAAAATTATATCATGATGCTAACAATAAGGTAGCCATTCGAGCGTTAAATCAGGCGGCACGCGAACTATTACTTGCTCAATCCTCTGATTGGCCATTTATTATGACTCAAGAAACCTTCAAAGATTACGCTCAACTACGATTCAATGGACATATAGAAAATTTTAATAAACTTGCAAAGCAGATTAGAGCAGGCTCTATTCAAGATCACTATCTGGCTAGATTAGAGCTTCAAAATAATATTTTTCCAGATATTTCATACAGAATATTTAACGAATATTAATATCGATAAATATTCTATTTGCGCTATAATAGCATTATGCCGGGATGGCGGAATTGGTAGACGCAGTGGACTCAAAATCCACCAATAGCAATATTGTGTCGGTTCAAATCCGACTCTCGGCACCATCATTATCATAGTAAGGTGATAACGATATCAGGTGCAAAAAAGAGTATTAATGATATCAGAAATAATAACAGCATTTTCCTCACCTTAAAACCCTCCTATCCCCTCAATCAACCTTATCTAATATAATCCCTTATAAGCTTAAATTGATATCTAATATGAATAGATTTGACCTACAGCCAAATATGGTATAACTAAATGATATAGTTGCAACAATAATATAGAGCATAATGCCTGGTTTAGATCTAAATTTGAAAATTTTGATAGTCGATGATTTTGCGACTATGCGTAAGATTGAAAAAAAAATTCTAGCCCAAATAGGACTTAGGAATGTTGATGAAGCTGATGATGGGATAACTGCTCTGCCGCAAGTAAGGCAGCATCAGTATGATGTCATACTCCTTGATTGGAATATGCCACAGATGAGCGGGCTAGAGTTTTTAAAAGCTATCAAGGCAGATAGTGCAACTAAAGATATTCCGGTTATTATGGTTACAGCTGAAGCACTAAAAGATAATATTGTGGCGGCAGCTCAAGCGGGAGTTGATGACTATATTGTAAAACCATTTACTGCTGCTGTTTTAGAAGAGAAGTTAAAGGCTGTCTTAAAATAAAATTTACTGCTTTACTTTATTGATAACTCTGCTGAATTGCCAAAAGTTTTTTAACGGCCGATATTATTAGCTTAGTAGCAAGATAGTGATGCGAATGTTACTACACTAGCTGTATCTTTTTCTATGCTCTGATCATAGCTAAGCAGTTTCACATTTTTAGATCTAATTAGTGATAATAGAATATAAAGTGGTGCAAACCCACATATCCTATATTTATGGTTTGTGGTTGCCATATGTTCTGAAAATTTGCTTTTGTCCCATGTTGAGAGTAACTCTATTACCTGCAGGTCATTTTCTTTAATTAGTTTTAGATTCTGTTCGTTAAGAGAATCTAAATTACCACCAAACCGTAACCCGACATGAGCAAAATCGATACTTGCAACGATCAATGTTTTGCCAGGTGAGGTTGCGATAGTCGATTTTAAGATCTTAGAAAAATGATCAATTCTTTTAAGATTAAAGCTCGCATCGCCATCTTCTTGTTCAAGGTTTTCAGGAAATGCAAGTAAGATCGGAACAATCTTTAATGACCTGTTATCTGCAAATAGATGCTTTATAAATAGGAGAGGAAATTCTACTGAATGCTCATTTTTATAGGCGAGCTGTTGTGCAGATATATCTTCTGATAATGATTCTTCAAACTTTGACAAAAATTTGCTATCGACCTTTATAGTTCCAATCGGAGTTTCAAAATCTTTATCTATACAAGCATAAAAATCGTTTAATAACGAATGACCTGTCCCTAAGATTACAATCCTATCGTAATTGTAAGTTCGAACTTTGTCCCATGCCATAGCCATCATCTTAGCCCCGATTTTGAAATCTATGTGAGGAACTATAATTGCTTGCGGCTCTGATATGTTCTGGCTATCTGCTTCATTAATAGTAGAGACTGATTGAATCTCTTCAAATATAGTATTTAGCTTGGCTGTTAGCTTGCGAGGATTATCAGGATAAGAGAGACCAGCAAATTTAGCTTTTTTTGTCCGACTCGAATTGAAACTATTATTAACTCTTACTGCATATTCCTTAAACTTAGGAGAATCTAGCATGTAAGCGTTATCCAAGAATTCAAATAGAGTTTTGACATCTTTTTCTTGGAATTCAAATCCAAATTCATCCTTATATTTTCTTATAAGTTGAGTGGTAGTATCAGATTCGTCACTTAGCACAATTAGCGAATATGCAGCAGGTGAGACTAAAACAGGATCTATTTTATACCCTTCTAAGTCTTTAAGTGCAATCATTGTAGAATTATCGACCTCAACCGAAAAGGGTTCGATTTCTCTAAGTTTGTAAATTTGTTCCATAGATTTTGATTATAAAAATAAAGGATAGAAATTTCTACTTAATTTATAGAAAATGGCTATAATGAATCTTTAATATTATGAGGTAATTACGATGAGCGACAATGATACATACAAAATTATTCGACTAGCAGCTGCTTCTCCAGTAAGTTATCAAGATGCAATTGAGGCTGCACTTGCTAATGCCAAGAAGAGCTTAAAAGGCTTAAGCTGGTTTCAAGTAGTTGAACAGCGAGGAGGCATTGATTCTGAAACTGGTAAACCATCAGACTGGCAAGTTGTAATTGATGTTGCATTTAAGATAGAAAAATAGAGTAATTTAGAGTCGCAATAATCTTAGACTGCGATTTACTGTAAAAGCGGCTTACTGCTTCTAATCTTGACTAGGTTTTGACTTTGCAAAAAAATCTGTTTTTTGCTCTTCGTTATTAAGTAGCCTTCTAATGTTCTTTATATGTGTGATAACAATTATTGCTGCTAAAACAGATGCCATTACAATTACGATAGCTGGCGACTCTTGATCGACAAATAATATTACAAAAGGAAGAGCAATTCCTGCAGATAGTGAGCCAAGTGATATATATTTTGTACTAAATGCGATTACAAAATATATTAGAATTATAATCAAAGCAGGGATTGGAACTAATGCCAAAAACCCACCATAAGCTGTTGCAACACCTTTCCCGCCACGAAATTTTACAAATATCGGGAATATATGTCCCAACACAACTGCCAACAGCGAAATTAGTTCACTATTGATCAGTGAGAAGGTTGGTAGAGCCATTTTCGCAACCAGACTAACAGCTAGATACCCTTTGAGCATATCTACAAACAGTACAAAAAGATATGGCTTTAATCCAAGTAGACGATAAACATTAGTAGCACCTGCCGTTTTTGAGCCTTTAGTTCGAATATCAAATTTGCCGACAAGTTTACCGACAATAAATGCCGTTGGTAGTGAGCCTAGCAGATATGCAATAAAGAAAGTTAGATAACTAATTTGGATGTAATCAATCATATACTTACTACAGTAGAGAAGGGAGTGTTGTAATTGCCTTTTCCTTTGCGCTATGATAGCAGGCATGTTCACATAGCCCACATCCGACGCAACTTTGACCATCAATTATAGGGACAGATCCAAGTAGTCTGATGGCAGGGGATGGGAGTGGGCAGCTATTAAGACATTTATCACACTCTTGACCTTGCTGCGCTATACATTTTGCAGGATTGATCCTCGCCTTCCCAATTTTGACAGATAACGGGGAAGTTGGAAGTAATAATGCTCCTGTTTTGCATGATTTTGCACAATAAAATTCAGTACATAGGAAGCAGGCTTTACGAATCGGATTGAAGGTAGGACTCCCTTCATTTTGCCCATACAATTCTGATGCCCTAAACAGAACATTCTCAGGACATGCCTTAATGCAGTCATCACATTTGTCACATAATTTCCTGAATAGGTCTTCGTTGACTGCACCAGGTGGGCGGAGTAGACCTCGACTTGGATCTAAATACTGATCAGCTCTATCTGGAGCATCCTTCCTTGCTTCGTTGAAGGAATCTTTGGCTTCAATGTATGCTCCAGCAAACTGAGTGAATAGATCGCCAAACATCTTAGGGCCATCCTTCAACAGTTCACGACGGTCAAGCCGTTTTATCTTATGCATAATAAATCTACTGGCTGAAATGGTTTCAAATCAATTATGTATGACTCATATTTTGTTTTAAAGAGGAATGTGGCAAAGCTTAGCATAAAAAAAGAGAAAAAGCAATTGCTCATAAGTTTAGGTAAATAATCTTCTTTCATCAGTTAGTTAGACTAACTAGTTGATCGAAGCTATCTATAATAAGATCAGCTTTAGAGTTAACTAGCTCTTCTTTTGCTCTAAATCCATAGGTCACCCCTACTGTTAATGTATTTGCATTTTTGCCGGTCATGATATCTACCTTAGAATCACCTGTCATCACTGTCTTAGATGCTAAGCTATTAGTTGCTTTGATTATCATCAACAATGATTTCGGATCTGGCTTCTGAGCCACCTTAGAATCACCACCAACGATTAGGCTACCAAAAAAACGGTCTAATTTTAACGAATTAACTATTTTCATTGTAAAGCCGATCGGTTTATTTGTGATTAGGGCTAGCTTATAGTTACGATCGTTAAGTTTATTTAAGCCTTCCTCAACATGAGGAAATAAGTGACTTTTGTCTAAGAGTTTCTCGTCATATATTGATCGAAACAGATCAAGCAGATCTTGATATCTCTCTTCTTGCTTGATAGCAGTTAATGTATCTAAAATTAGAGGGGCAACCCCATAACCTACATATTGATAAACTGTTTCATTTGATACAGGTTCTAGCCCAAGTTTCGCAAATGAAATATTGATTGAATCTGCAATATCTTCCTTAGAATTCAGGAGCGTTCCATCAAGATCAAATACGAATAGAGTGGCATCCTTGATTTTTTTTGCTATTGAAGCTGCTGCTAGAATGTCATCCGCCATTGCAACATAAATTGATTTTGTTTATCAAAGATTGTTTGATCTGATCTTGTTCTTGCTTCCTCGTTTGATTTATCAATCATATACTCTAGCCCAATTTTCATATTAACTGCTGGATCAAATTCTGTCCGAAGGGCATACATCACAAATTTTTGCTTATCAGCTTTTTGGTTAGTCCCGTTAATAATATAATCATACTCACCAACGGTAGAGTAGCTAACGCCAAACCCAACTAAAAACCAACTGTTAGTTTTCCATATTAGCCCCGCTCCAAAACTCTCTTTACTTATCTTTGTAGCTGACAGATTATATGTCACAGGGTCTATTGTGGTCTCTCTTGCATCAAAGTCTAACGAAACTGATTCAAATGAGAAATCAAGCAAGAGTCGCTCTAGTGGGTATTGCAGGTTTAAAATAAACTGTTTAAGTGATTCATCAGTATCAAACAGGTTAGGCTTAAAAGCTATTGATTCGCCACTGTAGTTATAATTCATATCGTAAATTGATGAATCGTTAGAGTAGAAGCGAAGTGATAATGCAAGCGCTTCTAGATTAAGTCGCCACATCATAGTATAGGCATTAGCACTATCATTATCACCTTGTTCTGTTATGTTAGAGCCTGTAAAGAGAGCTAACTCATAGACAAACTTATCATATCCAGGGTTGCCATATAATCTGATACCTGTATCACTGCTATGCGAATTAATTCCGATATAACCTAATCTGTTATAGAAAGGGGTATAGTCATACTTTGCCCATGTGCCGAATATCGGACGACTATAGATAGGGACATCGTAGTCAAAAAGTCGCATTGCACCAAGATCAATAGCAAAGGAACCAGATCCGAACATATTTGAAAATTTGGCATGACCTATTGCCTGCTGATCACTGTTTAACGGTGCCAAAATATAGTAAGCGACATCTTCTGCAAATGTTCCTGCAGCAACTAGATCAACATAAGTTCCATCCACTTCGCTAAAAAGCCCTGAATTTTGAGTGCCATCTGGACCTGATGACTTACGTGTTAGGTGCAGACCACCTTTGACTGACAATGATATCGGTGGATTCGCATTACCGATATCTAAAAAAAGACCTGTTTTCAGATCACGTTTAGCTGTAGTTGAGCCATCAGGCGACTTTAACATTTGATATCCATTGAGCTTAAACTGTTCGCCAAATCTATTGAGTGTTGGCCACTCTTGATGACATAATGCACAACTTGCATCATATTTTTTAGAAAAGGCAACAATCGCATTAGACTCAACTGCCCCAAATAGAGAAGATATTACAGCTATTAGCAATATACTGATTGTACTTCTTAACTTCCAATTCATAGATATCCCTATAAAATAATATACAAGTAAATTTTTGACCTTCCCATCAATGCTACACAGCAGCTAGATAAGAGTCAAGGCGATAGGGAGTTCAATCGGAAATTACTAAAAAAATGAGATAGATAATTTAAAAAGCTATTTTGTCTAAATTAAAGTATGATATAATTTAGTAGGAAAATTTGAAACTTATTTTAGTGGTAACTTAATATGAGTCTACTTTGAAGTCAACTGTAATAATATAGGAGAGATCTAATGTTTCCGCTTACTGGAGAGAAGCCAGAAGCAGTATCAATTATAAAGATATTGCGGGATTCCAATGTTGCAGTAACAATTCAACGTATTAAAATTGGGCAATTGCTTTTTTCGAAAAGGCAACATCTTTCAGCCGATGAAATCTATGACAAGCTCATAGCGGAAGATGTTGATATTTCAAGAGCAACGGTCTATAACACATTAAAGTTATTTGCTAAAATTGGTTGCGCACGGGAAGTTTTGGCAGACCCAAAGAAGCTCTACTACGAGCCAAAAACAAATGATCACTACCACTGTTATGATGTAGAGAACTATGCGTTGACCGATATCCCACGAGACGCAATTGCTATTACTGGTCTACCAGAGCAGGTAGGTGACTCAGAGGTGGTCGGTTTAGAGCTAGTAGTTAAGGTCAAATCGCCAGCTTTCTAGGAACTCTTTATAACTGTTACTGATTGACTCCTTGGAGCTGTACTATTATAGTCCGCTCCCTCGGACGGTTATCAAAGTCGATTAATATAATCTGCTGCCAGGTACCTGTAAGAAGTTTTCTATTTTCAAACGGCGCGACAAACGATGAGCCAAGTAATGCAGCTCTGACATGAGAAAATCCATTCCCATCTTGCCACCGCTCATTATGTTGATAATAAGCTGATTCAGGAGCGATCCGTTCAATAGCATCCTTGAGGTCTTGAATAGCACCTGGCTCGTATTCTATAGTAGTAATAGATGCAGTAGAACCTGCAACAAATATCAAGGCAGAACCGGTTTCTATTGCTGCTTTAGCAATAATAGAGTCAATTTCATCTGAAATGTTGACTATATCTGAAAAACCGTTTGTCGCAATTTTAAAATTGTACATTTTAAACTCCATAGTAACTATAGTATACTAACAAAAATAATTAGTTACAAAATATAAAGGTATCTGTTTGTGTCATTAAAATTAATATGTAATTCGACTCATCGCGAGCAACGTGTGGCATTACTTGAGAATGGTCAGGTTTTAGAGTTATTTATAGAGAAGCGTGAGAAGGGGAGTGTTGTTGGGAATATCTATAATGGACTGGTAACAAAGATACTCCCTGGTATTCAGGTTGCGTTTGTTGACATTGGGATTTTCAAGCCTGGATTTTTATATGTCAGCAGTATTAACCCAAAGAAAAATGGATCACCTGATGAGAATATACTTAGTACGCTAGAAGATAGTGGCGAGATTAAGTTAAGTGATAATCAAGAGAAAAGAGGATTCCCTATTGAAGAGCTAGTAACAGATGGAGAATCATTACTAACTCAAGTTTCAAAAAATCCGATCGGCTCTAAAGGTCCGAAACTTTCAACCTTCATTACACTCCCAGGTCGATATGTTGTAATGCTAGAGGGTGCTGATAATATAGCAATCTCTAGAAGAATATATGATGATGCAGAGAGGGAGAGATTAAAAGAGCTAATTACTGAGCTAAAAGGTGACCGATCTGTCGGATATATTGTGAGGACGGCAGCAGCAGGTAAAGGTGTTAGCGAAATCAAAAATGATATTGAATATCTTAATAACTTATGGGAACAGGTTAAAAATAGTGCAAAAAAAAGCCGCGCACCATCATTGGTTTATCAAGAGCTAGGGCTGATTGAGCGTTCAATACGAGATTTGAGTGACGAGTATTCTTCAGAAGTCATTATTGATGATCATAAGGAATTTTTGCAAGCAAAGAAATTTTGCACACGCTATCTACCCCACCTAGCAGATCGTATCTCTTTCTATAATGAGCCAGAACCAATCTTTGATTTTTATAATATTGAGATCGAGATCGAGCGTGCATTAGAGCGGAAAGTATGGTTAAAGTCTGGTGGGTACATAGTTATTGATCAGACCGAAGCGTTAACTACAATTGATGTTAATACAGGTCGTTTTACCGGAGCATTTGATCAGGAGGAGACGATTTTTAAAACCAATATGGAAGCGGTTCAAGAGATTGTCTACCAAGTGAAGCTTCGTAATATAGGTGGTCTGCTGATTATAGATTTCATCGACATGGGAAATGAAGATAATCGAGCAAAAGTTTTTAACTTTTTGGGTCAAAAGCTGAAAAATGACCGACAACGAACTAATATATTAAAGATATCTGAGTTAGGGTTGGTTGAGATGTCAAGGAAGCGAGTAAGAAACTCTCTTTCAAGATCGCTTATGACCTCTTGCCCTCATTGCAAGGGTCAGGGGATGGTAAAATCCCCAAATACTATTATAAATGAGATATTTAGAGAAATTACTAGAGTTGCAAAAGCTGGTCGTAGCGACATTATGCAGAAAGTAGCTTGTAAGGTTGCACCTACAATAGCAAATATTCTGTTAGAAGAAGAGTCACTCTCACTGGAAGGAAATAAGCGGTTCAATGTTGATATATCAGTTATTGCTGAAGACTCATTTCGTGATGAGCAGTATGAAGTAGCAATTATGGGATAAATTAAAGTTAAGTTGAGAGTGAGTATGCAGTTTTAGGTAATATGGTCTATTTAATAATAGATAATAAATTTAATAATAATTATAGTTGTTTCATTAAGGCAAAGGGAATAAGGAGATTTAAATGATGAGAAAAATCATCCAGTATATGGTACGACCATCATTGCCAGAAAGGTTAGAGCCACTTTATGGTATAAGCAAAAACTTATGGTGGAGCTGGCATCCTGATGCTATAGCACTCTGGCGAAGACTTGATCCGCAACTATGGTTTGAGACTGGGCATAATCCTACAAAACTATTAGGATCAATATCGCAATCGAGGCTAGATGAGCTAGCAGAAGATGATAGTTTTACTAACCATATGAACAGAGTGATTTATGCATTAAATGAATATATGGAGTCTGATTTTTGGTTTAAGAAAGCACATAAATCAGCACTGGAGTCGACACAGATTGCTTATTTTTCAGCCGAGTATGGGATAACAGACTGCTTACCTATCTATTCAGGAGGTCTTGGGATATTATCTGGTGACCATTTAAAATCTGCTTCTGATCTTGGATTGCCGCTAGTTGGAGTGGGACTCCTCTATCAACAAGGTTACTTTCAGCAATATCTAAATCCAGATGGCTGGCAACAAGAGTTTTATCCTGAGAATGATTTTTTCACGATGCCGGTTTTTCGAGAGTTAGATGAAGCTGGCAATGAGATCAAGATATCAGTTCCATATCCAAACAGGATGGTAACCGCTAGGATATGGCGTGCGCAGGTAGGGCGGATACCTCTTTACTTGCTAGATACCAATATTCCAGAGAATCATATGGTAGATCGAACGATCACTCACCAACTCTATGGTGGAGATAATATAACAAGAGTTGAACAAGAGATACTGTTAGGGATGGGTGGTGTAAAAGCACTAAAGGCATTGAATATCCACCCTAATGTGTTCCATATGAATGAAGGCCACTCAGCATTTCTAGCGCTAGAGCGGATATTAGGCTTAACAAAGGAAGCAGGGCTTTCATATAATGAGGCAAAAGAGGAGGTAATAGCTAGCTCGGTTTTCACCACGCATACGCCGGTGCCGGCTGGTAATGATAGATTTGATAGAGATATGATATTAGAGTACTTTAACGACTATATACACGAAGTGAATATATCAGCGGAGAACTTTCTAGCGCTTGGTTGCCAAGATCCATCCGATAATGATGAGCTTTTTTGTATGACCGTTCTTGCGATGAAGCTATCATCATTTACAAATGGTGTATCGAAACTCCATAGTGAGGTATCAAAAAATATGTGGAACAGACTCTATGCCGGACTTGATAGGAAGGATGTTCCAATTAAAGCGATCACGAACGGAGTCCATATCCGCTCTTGGTTATCAAATGATATGTGGGGTCTGTTTGATCGTTATCTTGGACCACAATGGGAACATGAACCAGCAAACGATGCGGTATGGCGGAAGATTCAAGATATTCCGGATGCAGAACTTTGGCGTACTCATGAAAGAAGGCGTGAACGTTTAGTTGCATTTGTACGAAACAGAATGCGCACACAGATGGAAAAGCGTGGCGCATCGTCATCTGATCTTCTGTTGGCAGAAGAGGCATTAAGACCAGATGCACTTACAATCGGTTTCGCAAGAAGATTTGCAACATATAAACGTGCAACATTACTTTTTAGCGATCTGGAGCGATTAACAAAAATCCTAAATAATAAAGAGAGACCTGTTCAGATTATTATAGCAGGGAAAGCTCATCCTAAAGATAGTGAAGGAAAGAATCTTATAAAGAGTATAATTCATTGGATTCGAGATAGCTCACTGAAAGATAAGGTCGTATTTGTAGAAAATTATGATATAAGTGTAGCCCGTTGCATAGTTCAAGGGGTGGATGTTTGGCTAAATACTCCTCGACGACCGTTGGAAGCATCTGGAACTTCTGGAATGAAAGCATCTGCGAACGGAGCCTTGAATCTTTCGATTCTCGATGGGTGGTGGTGTGAAGGTTATGAGCCAGATACCGGATGGGCTATCGGTAGTGGTGAAGATTACGATGACCATAAAGAGCAAGATTTAGTAGAGTCTACAATAATATACGATCTATTAGAGAAAGATATTATTCCTCTTTTCTATGATCGATCTGCAGACGATACACCTAGAGGTTGGGTAAACATGATGAAACAGAGTTTATCTAAATTGAATTTAGTTTTTAATACTAATCGGATGGTTCGCAACTACACGAACTACTTTTATCTTTCTTGTGCAAATAAATATCAGAAGCTAACTTCTAATGATAAGGAGCGTCTAAAGTCATTGGCAAGTTGGAAGGAAAATATTTATAGCAAATGGGCAAATGTTGTTGTTGGCACTGTTTTTACTGAAGGGAGTGCTGTCTTATCGGTTGGTGATATGGTGAAAGCGGAGGTTGAAGTTGATCTTGCAGGACTATCGCATGATGATCTGTTGGTTGAAATCTATTATGGAAACTTGAGCCCTAACAATATTATAGAGGATGGGAATCCAGCTCCAATGAAATTTGAAAATATGCAAAATAATAAAGCCCGATTTGTAGGTTATATTCCGCTTGTAGAATCAGGACGACATGGCTTCACAGTACGGGTAACACCGAGTCATCCGGATCTTTTTGGGAGAGTGGAGCCTGGGCTTATCCATTGGTCAACGTAGTGTATAGCCTAAGAAGTTAGGTCGAAAGAGGTTGCCGATACTTTTAGCAGGCTAGTGTCAGTATGACTTTATGAAGCTAGACTTAGATTATGATAGGAGTCGAGGTTTGTTAAAAGAGTATTTCTAATGCTTGAGCCAATGTCTCGATCGGTTCTAGCTTAAATGAGTCAGATAACTCCTTGCCATCCAAGAATTTTTTGGGGACCAACGCTCGTTTAAAGCCAAGCCGTTTTGCTTCGTTGAGTCTTGCATCTAGTCTGGGAGCTGCCCTTACTTCTGCACCTAACCCTAGTTCGCCAAACACTACAGTCTGATTGTCGATTGGGATGTTCCTAAATCCACTGACAATTGCAACTGCGATAGCAAGATCGATTGCCGGCTCCTCAACTTTCACACCACCGACCGCATTTACAAATATATCTTCTTGTCCTATATGTATGCCAGCCCGTTTTTCGATGATCGCAATAATTATCGATAACCTATTAAGGTCAATTCCAACTCCAGTTCGTTTAGGCGATGGATAAAATGATGGTGCAACCAATGCCTGAATTTCTACTAGGAGCGGTCTAAAGCCTGCAATAGTTGCACTTACTACTGAGCCTGGTATATTTAATGCTCGCTCGGCTAATAGCATACTGGATGGATTTTCAATACTTATTAGCCCATCTGCTTTCATTTCGAATAGCCCAAGCTCAAGCGAACTACCAAATCGATTTTTTACCGAACGGACTATCCTAAATGGTGATCCTTGTTCACCCTCAAAGTAGAGGACAACATCAACCATATGCTCAAGCACTCTAGGACCTGCAATGGCACCTTCTTTTGTAACATGACCTATTAATATTACAGGGATAAGCATCGATTTTGCTACATTCAACAAAATAGCGGCCGACTCTCTAATCTGCCCAACAGAACCTGGAGCACTACTGAGCTGTTCTGTAAATATAGTCTGAATGGAATCTACAATCAGAAGGGAAGGTTGCAGTTTAATCACCTCTTGCGCAATAATTTCAACATTGGTTTCGGGAGTAAATAAAATCTTGTCAAGATTGAGCTTAAGTCGTTCGGAGCGTCCTTTAACTTGTGTGCTAGATTCTTCACCTGAGACATATAATGTTAGTCCAAACTGATTGTCTGCTCCAGCAACTTGCGAGGCCAATGTCGATTTACCAATACCAGGATCTCCACCT
>JBLYYQ010000067.1:0-14108 GCA_048550035.1 Nitrospinota bacterium | reverse complement strand
TAGGCGTGATTTTTCGATAAACGCTATGGCAATCAGGCTAAATGGTGAACGGAGTAATATTCTAATCGACTATTTTAACTCTCAAGCAGATATTAAAGATGGGATGATTCGTGTATTGCATAATTTAAGTTTTCTAGAAGATCCTACTCGAGGATTTAGAGCAGTCCGTTTTGAGACCCGGTTTGGATTCTTGATAGGATCACAAACATTAAAACTTTTGAAGTCTGCCATACAGAGTGAACTGTTTAATAAGCTCAGTAAATCACGACTATTTCATGAAATTATACTCCTTTTATCAGAGCGAAGACCTGTGGAGAATCTTACGAGACTCGAATCGCTCTTATTATTAAAACTTATTCATAAAGAGCTGACAGTTAGCAACGAAATGGTTAAGCTTTTTAGCCGTGTTGATGAGCTAATTGCGTGGCACAAGCTAACTTTCGCTGATCCTAAAGTTAGAAGATGGCGTGTCCGATTTTTTGCACTGTTTTATTACATGAAAATTGAACATCTTTTAGAGCTAGAGCAGCTCTGTGGAAACTATCGAAAAGAGTTTCAAGCAGTTGCTATTTTAAAGGAAAATGCTCCACGGATTATAGGAAGGATAACTAAAAATCCTTCGCTTAAGAATTCTACTATCTATCAGCAGCTTCGATCATTTACGATAGAAGAGTTGCTATTTATCGGTGCGGTAAGTGGTGATAAGAAGTTCGTAGATATTCTGATTCGATATATCAGCGAACTAAAAGATATTAAGCCAGTAGTGAGTGGGTTTGACTTAGAAGAACAAAAAATTCCAAAAGGTCCTATTTTTAAGCAGATTTTGGAGGCAATACTCTTTGCACAGCTCGATAATGAGGTGACAAGTAAGGCTGACGGACTCAAAATGCTCAATAGACTAGAAAAGAGAAGTTTGAAATAAGGTAAAGTAAGCTATACTAAAGACAATAAGAATTATAGAAAGATATTAATATTAAAATGGATGCGCTGGTATATCAAAAAGTTGGGGTATTTGTCGATGCTGAAAACGTAGAGGTTTCTGGTTATAATATTTTTGGTGGGCGAATAAATTACTCGCAGCTAATTGAGGATTTAGGGAAGAGAGAGCTGATAAGAATTATCTATTATAAGCCGGTTCATAAGAACATTAGCGATCCTTTCAGGAAGTTTTGGAAAGGGTTAGGAGGCGAGATCAAGCAGCCGGTAAAGAATGCGGATGCGTGGCTCACAATTGATGGTGTGACTTTAGCAGAGAAACTTGATGTTGTTGTAATCGTAGGAGGGGATAAAGATTATCTTCCTCTCATATGGTATTTAAAGAATAGAGGTTGCAAAGTCGAAGTTTGGTCATATCCTGAGACCTGTGCAGAGATGATAAAAGATGCGGCTGATCTCTTCGTTCCGATGGATCAGCGATATATAGTTTCAGACAACTCAAATTCATCTAAAGATAGAAAAAAAGAGGGTGATAAGCAATTAAAAGGTTAAGAAATTATCGAGAAATCTTTTAAATCTGGACGAAATAGAGCATCATCTACTATAACTTCATCAACATTGGCACCTTTGGGACCAATATGTAAAAATTCTATTAGCTGCTTAACGTTATAGGTGGGACCTTGAATTAGAGCTTCTACTTCACCTGATGGAAGATTTTTTACATAGCCAGATAAACCACCGATCGAATTAGCCTTTTCATAGCAGGTAGCGCGAAAGAAGACACCTTGAACTAAACCTCTGATCAGAATTTTTTTGCAGACTTTATCCATATCCTATTAAACATTTTTTGAAAAGTGAAAACAGTATAAAATAGCTTATTCTAAGATGAAAAACTCTTTTTCTGCTCCAATTTAGAAGAAAAAGGTCAATATTTATATGATAAAACATTGACCTATCATATAATTTGTGTACAATTTTAGGATATTATGGTAATAGCGTAGTAACTTTATCTATTATTGAGGGGATAGTTTCTATTTACAACTCTATAGTTGTTAATAGTGATAAAGTTTGATAACTTGCTAGAAATTAAAACATGAAAAGTTATTGTGGGGTTAGATTTAGGTTATGAGATTTATAGATAAGATTAAAGAATTAAGCCTTTCTAGTCCGTTTTCTAAGAAGTATACACTTATATTTGTACCAGATATAACAGGTAAGTTTTTTAAGTTTTCTGTTCCTAGGATTGTTATCAATGGTCTGATTGGAATTGCGGTAGCTTCTCTAGTCTCTTTTGCCCTCTTTGCGTTCACAGTAGTAAAGCAGAAAAGTGATCTTACTGAACTAGCGAAGCTACGTGAAATGAATAGCGATCAAAAGAGCGAAATTGAGCGCTTTTCAATGAAGCTGAAAAATATTGAAACTCAGCTCGCTCGGCTCGAAAAGTTTGATAGAAAACTTAGAGTTATCACTGCATTGGATGATACGCTCCTCTCTAGCTCTGAAGATCTAGCTACTGGTGGACCGCTACATAATCTTAATCTGGATCTAGATGGTGCTGATGATAGCTATGCTAAGCTCGCTATTGATGTCCTTAATAAAGATATAAATATTATAAACAATAGAGCGAAAGCGCAGGAGATAAGCTTCTTTGAGCTTGATGAGTTTTTAAAGGAACAAGGATCTCTATTAGCACATACTCCTTCGATTTGGCCGGTTAAAGGATGGCTCACTTCCACTTTCGGATATCGTATATCTCCTTTCACAGGTCTGCGGGAGAGGCATGAAGGGATAGATATTGCTACGAATTTAAAAACTCCAATTGTCGCGCCAGCTGCCGGTATTGTGAAGAAAGAAGGATTCTATAGAGGATATGGTAATTTAATTGAGATTGACCATGGCTATGGCGTGACTACCATTTATGGGCATAATTCAGCTAACTTTGTTAAAGTTGGTCAAAAGCTTAAACGAGGCGATGTTATCGGATTAGTTGGAAATACTGGTCGTTCCACAGGTCCTCATACCCATTACGAGGTTCGTTTGAACAATATGCCAGTAGATCCATTAAAATATATTTTAGAAGACTAGACTCTATTTTCTAAATGCTAAAGTTTCTCATAAGATGAGATATCACTTATTATGTCGAGAATAAATTTACCAAATAAGCTAACACTATTTAGGATATTTCTAGTCCCACTAATACTAGTATTCCTTATTTCGCCCTCAGTAGGGTCATCGATAATGGCGGCAATAGTATTTTTAGTTGCAGCCATTACTGATTGGCTAGATGGTCATCTTGCAAGAGTTACTAATCAGGTTACACTGCTTGGCAAATTACTTGACCCAATTGCCGATAAGATATTAATCCTAGCTGCCTTAGCACCTCTAGTTGAGTTAGGGCGAATTAGTGCTTGGATATTAGTTGTTATCATAGGACGGGATATTACTATTTCTGGATTACGGATGATCGCATCGTCGCAAGGGATTACAATTGCAGCTAGTGCGACCGGTAAATATAAGATGATCTGTGAAGTTGTCGGAATAATATTTTTAATACTCAATTTTCATATTAGTTTCTATATTGTTGGAATAACCGCTATTTATATTGCAATGTTTTTAGCGATATTTTCTGCCGTCAGCTATTTTCTACAGTTTTGGTCCAAGATTAACCTGTTTGAAAATTAAGGGCTCTCTGATTAAGAGTTTGTTATAGCAGACCAGATTATATGTTCAGAAGCTGAAATTAGTCTGCTGCTATTTTCAGAGATTCTTCTAAAACCACGAAACTTTCTTTACAGGAGTAGTCCGATCGTCGATCACGATCAGTCCAAATGGGTATTGAGAACCTTTGAAGCTGTCGGCGTTGGTCTGTTTATCTTTTTCAGCTAGCTTTTGATCAACCTTCTTAGCTTGTTTCTTCGTTTTCTTAGATTTTTTCTTCTTTTTCTCAGCTTCTTTATCCTCATCACTATCTTCTGGTTTAGGGATTTCAACAGTAGATGCCGAAATAATTAGCCCATCCTGATTTTTAACCACTTTCGTGGCACCGGTAATCCAGTTTGCTGATTTTTGTTTACCTCCAAAGATAGCGACAACACTAGACTTATTCCAGTTGATGGTTGAAACAGCATCAGGGGGAAGCGATAAACTTTTTAAAAGTTCCGCTAACTTAGTTTGACTCCTTATTATCGTATAAGATCGTTTCGGATAGAGATTACCTTTCCCTGTTGTCGAGAGTTCAACTGGTGTAAACGGTACGAAAACAGCTCTATTAGATTTTAATTGCGGCATCTGTTTAGATCTAAAAAAATTTGCAGGTGTATTTTTTACTATATCAGAAGTTGCGACATCTATTGCTTTACGGATAGCTTTGAGTTCACCCCCATGATTTGAACTACCCCCTAGCGCTAGTACAGTTTGCGAGCTTCCGCCGCCGACTCCTGCCATAAGTCCACCTGTAAGCTTTGTGTTGCTACCTTTAACTGCTCCTGTGTAGAGGACACGTCCTGTTGTGGCATCTACAATTTTAAGGTCAATAGCAATATGTGATTGAACATAAGTTACATAACCTAAGACAGGGCTATCATTATCTGCTGATAAGATCAACGTTCCAATGAATGTCGCAAGACCAGTCCCTATAGCGCCAGCTGAGTAATGGTTTGGTTCATACTCTGTTACTGCACCAAACAGTAGCAGATCAGCTCCATAGATCTCACCTAACTTAATTGCACTTTTAGCTGCAACCCGACCAGTAGTTATCCCAAAATCTTGTTCTGCAATAACAGCATCAAGGTCAGTACGATCGAGCAGAATATATCGATTACTGTTAAATAGTGAACTAGTTAACATATCAGCTAGCCCTTGACTTAATTTCTGATTCTCTTTCTTGGCAGTTTTATTTTCAAACTTCACTATCGCAATCCTAGCCTTCGGACCGTTATATGGACCAAGTGGAGTAACCTCTTCACTGTAAACAGTTTTAACTGATGTTGGAGTTGCGCACGATGTGGCAAGTAAGATAATAAGAAACAGAAACCCTAATGGTCTATGAAATCTTTTTGTACTATAGAATGTAGTTAACACTTTTTTTAATTAATAATTATTTCTGTTCCAACACCTGTATCAGTAAATATTTCTAAAAGCGTGGCACATTTAACACGCCCATCTATTATATGAGTCTGTTTTATACCATCTGATAGTCCGTCAAGACAAGCACGAACTTTAGGCAACATCCCATCCTTGATATCATTACTTGCGATCATCTCTTTCGCTCCCGATTCTGATAGCTTTTGTATTAGATTGCCATCTGGATCCAAAACCCCTTCAGTATCAGTAAGCAATATTAATTTTTCTGCTTTTAATGCACTCGCTACCGCAGATGCAACAAAATCTGCATTAATATTATATGCCGATCCATCTGATCCACAACCAACAGGTGCAATAACAGGGATGTAGCCTCCATTTTCTAACAGTTCGATGATATTGATATCGACCTTCTTTACTTTGCCAACCATTCCGATATCAATTATTTCAGGACGCTTAAATTCAGGTAATAACTGTTCGATAAACATTTTCTCAGCATGGATTAAGTTGCCATCTTTCCCTGATAATCCAACTGCCCTCCCTCCTGCAAGATTAAGCTGAGTCACGATCTCTTTATTGACTTTACCTACTAATGCCATCTCGACCACATCTAATGTCTTGGCATCTGTTACTCTAAATCCATTGATGAAGCTTGTTTTGATATTCATCTGCTCAAGGGTTTTTGCGATTTGTGGACCGCCACCATGGACCACAACAGGATTAATTCCGATATGCTTTAAGAGTACTATATCGTGGGCAAAGCTTGTCCGTAATTGAGGCTCAACCATCGCAGATCCGCCATACTTGATCACTATCGATGCCCCCCTGAAACTTTGCATATATGGGAGTGCTTCTCGCAGTGCCTCTGCTTTCTTTATCAGCAACTTATACTTATCTTTCAATCTCACCTTTTATTAGAATGAATCGTTGATACAGTATAGCATGCCAGATGCAGTAAGATAAAGTAGTGCTTATATAACAGTTATTATGATGCTTTAAGAACTGTAAATAGTCTACTTTTTGCAAATCTAAATAATCTATGCCGCCGTTTTGAGTCAGCACGATTATTACTGATGTTCTCTTCTTCAAGGTTCTTTATCAGCTCAGATGCAACAGGAAGACTCTTTGCATGTTCTTCAACCAGACTACTTTCGTTACTTGCAACGAGCTGATTAGAAGGAGTCATCTCTTTTCTGCAAGGGGTAACAGTCGCAATCGGACCATCATTATCGTAAATAGTTACCGGAGCATCTTGTCGATTAGCAAATTCTACAAGTCTGACTGGGTTCCAGATAAAAAGTTCCTTTTTGATTTTGTACTCTCTTTGTTTCGATATCATTACATTCTCCTTTATTTACTATGTGGATGTGATTTGCTATATACTTGCAACAGTTTCTTTACTGTTGTGTGTGTATATTTTTGAGTGGTTGAAAGTGAACTATGTCCTAACATCTCTTGTATAGAGCGTAGGCTGGCATCATTCTCTAGCAGGTGTGTGGCAAAGCTATGTCTTAATGAATGAGGTCCGATCGGACGATTAAAATTTAACTTTTTAGCACTTTTTTTCACTATTGAGTGGATAGATCGGACAGTTAAGCGTCTATTGCTTCGGTTAAGAAAGATCGGAGTTCCATACGAATCTATTTGAGGGTTCAAAGAGTCTCTTAACTTTGCGACTGCAGTTAGAGCGCGTTGGTTGATAGGAGTGATCCGCTCCTTTTTCCCTTTACCTTTGACTTTTACCAACTCACGATTAAAGTCAATATCCTCAATCGATAACAGTGTCAACTCTGTTGCCCTAAGCCCAGTTGCGTAGAGTAATTCTAGGATGGTACTATCTCTTAAACTAGTAGTAGGTGAGCTCTCTTGGTCAGTCTGATCAATCAATTTAGCCACATCTTTCTGAGTCAAAAAATCTGGCAGCAAAGATGGCTTACTTGGCAGCTTAATCTTTGTTACTAATTGATTGGTCGATAAGATGTTTAAGCTTTCCATGATTTTGAAAAATGAGCGGAGTGTAGATACTTTTCGTTCAATTGTAGTTGCTGTTAGCTTTGATATTGCTTGCAAATCTGCAATGAATTTTCTTATATCGATATGAGAAATTTTCTCTAATTCAATTGGCTCTGAAGAGTTGTGCCACAAATTTTGAGCTCGCAAAAAGGTGAAGAACTGTCTTAAATCGACCTCATAAGCTCGCAAAGTCTCCTTTGATCCTGATTTTTTAAATAAAATTTGTTCAAAAAATCGCTCGACAATCTTTATTTCAGGATGCAACATTTTGACATTTATCTCCATGTTGTAACAAAATATCAAAAGTGGTTTTAAATGTCAATAGAAGTTAAATGTTTTAATTCAATCATTTCACCTAGCTTTAATTATAATGACTTTAACAAATTTCCAAAAGCAGGAAAATAGCTACAAATTTTGTAGCTACAATAAGGTAATTAGATAAAGGTATAGTCAAATTTAGATACTTTTAATATATAATTCATATAAATATAGTATAAATAAATGTAGACTTATGGATAAAAATAGCTATAATTAACCATATAGCAAAATAGCGTTTGAGCCTGCTGTTTAGGAAAAAAGTGTTGAATTATGTATGAAAGTGTCATAAAGTGTCATATATGGCTCAGCTTAAAAGATTTATAGGTTTTTATGAAGTTACAGTCGACAACAAAGGTCGAGTACATCTTCCGTCGAAGATACGGGCAACACTTGAGGATGTATATAATCAGCCATTAATAGTAACGATTGCTGCAAGTCGCGGATTGACCTGTTATCCGCAAGATGAATGGGTGAGTAAATATGACAAGTTAGAAGAAGCGGCAAATAACTTAAGCGACGATAGCCTTGAGCAAAAATTAAGATTGGTGAGTGGATATGCAAATGAGGTCTCTGTTAAGAATGGTCGAATATTAATCCCGATGCGGTTGCGAGAGTACGCAAAGTTAGGGAGTAATGCGATAATCATAGGGCGATCCAAGAAGATTGAAATCTGGGCTGCCGATAGATTGGAGGAGCTAGTAGGAGGCTTTGATGATGATCGAATAGCAAAAGAGCTTCGTGGTGTTGGATTTTAAGGGAGGAGTTAAGTCAAGATCTTTTATAGCTCAAAGCGGTTCTCATTACCCTGTTTTGGTAGATGAAATTGTAGACTCATTTAGCAGCTGTAATCCGAAGTTGGTGGTAGATGCAACAGTAGGAGCTGGAGGTCACGCAAAAGCGATATTAGAAAAAATAGGGTCAGTTGAGCGTTACATAGGTTTTGATAAGGACCAAGAAGCAGCCAGAAGAAGCCTTGAGAATTTGAGTCAGTATAAAGATCGAGTCGCAATAATCAATAGCGACTTTGATCTGATTGATTCAGAGTTAGTAAAGCTATCTATTTCCAAAGTGGATGCTCTGCTGTTCGATTTTGGTATTTCATCGTTTCAGTTTGAAGAAGGGTCGCGTGGCTTTTCATTTGCAATGGATGGCCCGCTAGATATGCGAATAGATCAGCGTGCAACTTTGCAGGCAGAAGAAATAATAAATAGTAGCAGTGCAAAGGAGTTAGCACTGATTTTTAAACGGTATGGAGAAGAATCGTTTGCTACTCGGATTGCAAAGGAGATAGTGAGCAAGAGAAAGGTTGCACCGATTAAAAGTACAGTTGAACTAGCGTCGATTGTGCATAACATTTTGGGAGGCAAGGTGCATCGCAAACGAAAGATTGATTCAGCCACTAAGGTGTTTATGGCGCTACGGATTGCGGTCAACGATGAGTTAAAGAAGATTTCAGTAGGGCTAGAGAAAGGGAGCAAGCTTTTAAGATCAGGAGGTCTAATTGCAGCGATGTCGTTTAATAGCTTAGAGGATCGTATAGTTAAGCGATTCTTTGTTGATAACTCAAGGAAATGTATCTGTGCTAGGACGTCTCCGATCTGCAATTGCGGACTGCCAGGCTTTTTGGAGATTATAAATAAAAAGCCGATAAGGGCATCTGCCTTGGAGATTGAGACTAATAACCGTTCTAGATCAGCAAAGCTTAGGGTAGCAAGGAAAATTTAAAATGAGTGAATCAAGTTTTAATAGGGCAAAAAAAGAGAATATAATGGGCGATCTGCTTATATATCTAATTGCGACTCTGATCACACTTTTTACTGGATTTGCTTATGTTTATCCATCAATCAAGGCAACCGAGATGAAGTATTCTTATTCAGAGAAGCTAGTAAAACTAGCAAAACTAAGCGAGAAGAACAAGAAGCTAAAGTTAGAACTACTATCAACTAGCTCTTTTCATTTTATAGAAGAGAGTGCAATCAATAAACTTGGTTTGCAATACCCAAATCCAAAACAGTTAATAATAGTTGTGAAAAGTGATGAGAAAACAGAATAAGTCAGTAGCAGGTATTGCAACGATCCGTGTAACGCTAATTTATGTTGCGCTCCTTCTTTGGTTTGGAGTAGTCATTTTCAGAGTTGCGCAGCTTACATTGGCATCTGATTCTAGAGTTGAATATTTTTCAGATCATCAAGGTGTCGTTGATGAAAAGATAGATCTTCCTCGTGGGGTGATCTATGATCGAAACAAGCAAGAGCTAGCACTCTCAATTGAGATGGACTCCATTTATATAAATCCAAAGTTAGTTGATATAGATGGTGGTGACATAGATAAAATAGCAACAGCACTAGAGCCATTGGATCAGCGATCAAAAGAGCAACTTCGCAAAAGATTGCTACAGCGAGTTAAATCGCGTGGCGATAAGAACTTTGTATGGATTAAGAGGAAGGCATCTGAAGATGAGGCAAGTAGAGTCAGGAGTGCGAAGGTTGCCGGTATAGGGTTTGTGAAAGAATCGCGTAGATTTTATCCGAAAAAATCGTTGGCATCAAGGATCATAGGTTTTTCTGGAGTCGATAACCAAGGATTGTCTGGTATTGAGTACAAATTTGATGACTTGATCGGGACAGTGCAGTCAAATTCTACGAGTGTAATTGATGCCTATGGTCGCCTGCTTAAAGTGCCAACTGAAATCAAAAGTATGAATGAATCACAGGCTCCTGCCCTAGTTTTAACTATCGATGAACGGATACAGTTCATCACAGAAAATGCATTAGCAAATCAGCTAAAAAAAACAAATGCGAAAAGCGCAGTTGCGATAGTTATGGATCCTAAAAGTGGTCAAATTTTAGCAATGGGTGAGCAGCCGAAATTTAATGCCAACAGTTTTAGTAAGTATGATCCAAGCCGGTGGAACCCGATGGCAGTTTCTAAAGTATTTGAACCAGGTTCAACGATGAAGATATTCTCAGCAGCAGCAGCAATTGAAGAAGGAGCTCTGAAGGCAAATGATATCATCTACTGTGAAAACGGTAATTACAAAGTTGCAAATCATATCTTTAGAGAGGCTAAAGGTCATAAATATAAATATCTTTCGTTATCAAATGTACTGGTAAAATCTAGCAATATAGGTGCGATTAAGGTAGGAGAAAAGTTAGGAGCAGACAGGCTCTATGAATATGTATCAAAGTTTGGGTTTGGGTCAAGAACAGGTATTGATCTACCTGGAGAATCAGCTGGATTATTAAAAGAGGTTAAAGATTGGTCGAAAGTATCGTTAGCATCAATATCGTTTGGACAGGAGATAGGTGTCACTCCAATACAGCTTGCAACCGCTATGTCTGTAATTGCTAACGACGGTTGGTTAGTAAAGCCACTAATTGCGAAGGCTCTGGTGAAAGATGGGAAGGTAGTCAAAGAGTATAAGATAGAAAAGAGAAGGCGTGTCATATCATCATCGACTGCCAAGATCCTTCAAAAGATTTTACGAAAAGTAGTTCATGTGGGAACAGGTAATCAGGCGGAGGTTGATCTGTTAGAAGTTGCCGGAAAGACCGGTACTGCGCAGAAGATTGATCCGACTTCAAGGCGGTACTCAAAAGATAGATATGTTGCTTCATTTGCAGGATTTGCACCAGCTAATGATCCAAAGCTAGTAGTCGTAGTGGTAATTGATGAAGCAGAAAAGAACCATTGGGGTGGAACGATAGCAGCACCTGTTTTTGCAGAGATTATTAGTCGCTCATTTAATCTGCTTAGCATCCAAACAGAAGGCATCAGGATGTATGAAGTTGATTGGCATAATTTAACGAAAGAGCATGTAATCTGATGAATATAGAGCAACTTTTAGAAGGTGTAAAGGTGAACTCAATTAAGCATGGGAGATCGAGCGATGTCGTATCGATTTTTGCTGACTCTAGGGTTATATCTGGTACTGGAGCACTTTTTGTTGCCATCAGTGGTGCTGTTTTTGATGGCCATAATGAGATCAAAAATCTGTTAAGTGCTAATAAAGTTTCATTTGTTGTTTTAGATCAAAAACTAGAGTTCCATGATTTTGATGATGTAACTATGATTTATGTTCCAGATAGTAAAGTAGCCTTGGGGAAGATAGCAAGTAATTTTTACGGTCACCCCTCATTTAAGATTATCTCTGTAGGAATAACAGGAACTAACGGCAAGACAACAACATCATATCTTATAGAATCGATATTAAATAAAGCAAATCTGCCTGCAGGTCGGATAGGAACCAATGGTTATGATCTTCTCGGCGTAAGCCATGCAGCGATCACAACGACCCCATCTGTGCTGGAGCTAAATATGATGCTAGATGACCTACATTCTAGAGGTGGAATGAGTGTGGTTATCGAAGTATCGTCGCATGGACTGACCCAGCACCGTGTCAGTGGGATAGATTTTGATGTAGCAATTTTCACAAACCTTACTCAAGACCATATCGATTATCATAAAAACTTAGACGATTACTTTAATGCAAAATCAATTCTTTTCAGGCTATGCAAACCTAAAGTTTCGATAGTAAATTTAGATGACAGCTATGCGAATAGACTGCTTTCATTGATAGAGGGAAAAGTTTTAACATATAGTTTAAAGAGTGGCGCTGATATCTATATAGCCGAGCATAAGATTACTACCGATGGGTTAAGTGCAACGATAAAAATAGGTTCAAACAGTATCTCAATTAAGAGTAGCTTAGTTGGCAGATTTAACCTCTATAATATTTTAGCCGCTGTTAGCTTTGGGGTAAGCCAAGGGATTGATTATGATCTGATTTCATCCGGCATAGAGGGAGTAAATTATATTCCAGGAAGGTTTGAAAGGGTAGATGAAGGTCAACCTTATTCTCTGATAATAGACTATGCTCATACTGATGATGCATTAAAAAATATTCTAACGGCAGCAAGAGAGTTGACCGACGGTAGGTTAATAGTAGTTTTTGGTTGCGGTGGCGATCGGGACAGAGGTAAGCGTGCCAAAATGGGGAAAGTAGTCAAGGAACTATCTGACTACATAATAGTAACATCTGATAATCCTCGGACTGAAGATCCACTAAATATAGTTGCAGATATATTAGCTGGCATGGATCTAGGAGATAATAATAATGGTAATGTTCGCCTGGTTATAGATCGGAAAGAAGCGATAAAAGCAGCGATCGGCGAGGCTACAGCAGGTGATACAGTAATCATTGCAGGGAAAGGTCACGAGCAATACCAAATAGTAGGTCAGGAAACGCTACATTTCAATGATAAAGAAGAAGCAATAAAAGTGCTACGGTCAAATGAAACTAAAGTTCAATCTTAGAAAGATAGCCACTCAAATAGGTGGCAGGTTTACCTCATCAGATGGAAGAGAACTGCTCTCTAATGCTGTTTCAATAGATAGTCGTACTCTAAATCGTGGTGACCTTTTTATTCCAATTAAAGGAACAAGATATAATGGTAACGACTTTATTGAGGAAGCCATTAGTCGTGGTGCTAGTGGGGCGGTTATAGATAATCTTGCAGTCGCTCTAAAATATCCGAGTTGTCCGATGATATTGGTTGAAGATAATCTTAACGCGCTGCAATTCATTGCTAGCTATCGTAGGGAATCAATAAAGGGACTAAAAGTAATTGCAATTACAGGTAGCGTTGGCAAAACCACTGTTAAAGAGTTGGTTGCTTCTATTATGTCGACTAAGTACTCAACTATTAAAAGTGAAGGTAACCTTAATAATCATATCGGACTACCATTGTCACTACTGAAAATTGATAGAGATCACAAGGTTGCTGTTGTTGAGCTTGGGATGAATGCTAAAGGTGAAATCAAGCAGCTATCAAAAATAGCGACACCTGATATTGCAATTATAACTAATGTAAAACATGCTCATTTATCTTCTTTAAAGTCAATTGAGGAGATAGCTCTAGCGAAAAGTGAGTTGATAGTAGAGTTACCAGCTAACAAAATTGCATTGATAAATCATGATGATCTGCATCTAAAAAAGACTATTGCAGCTCGCCGCCGCAGAGGGCTTGTTATGACATTTGGTAAGAACAAGCAATCTGATGTCGTATTATTAGATTCTACCGTATCCAGTAATGGCTGTAGCATTTTAACAATTCAATATAAGAAACAGATTGCAAAGTTTGCTTCACCCTTGCTTGGCAAGCACAATGATGAAAATGTTTTAGCAGCGGTTGCTGTTGGGTTAATATCGAAAATTCCTGTTGCAAAGATTCAAAGAGGGATTAACTCTACTAAATCTGTTAAAGGAAGAATGCAACATATCAAAGTTGCTAGTGGGATTGATATCATTGATGACAGTTATAATGCAAACCCTGCTTCAATGGAAGCGGCTCTTGATTTTCTCGCTACAGTTGGCAACTATGATCAGCGTATAGCGGTAGTTGGTGATATGAATGAACTAGGTAAATTCACTCATCGCTTCCATCGTGAGGTCATTAAGCAGGCAGCTCTGGCTGGAATTGATATTTTAGTTGGTGTTGGAGAGTTATTAGAGTTAGCGATCAAATCGAAAAGCTATGCTAGGTTGCAATGCAAGTCTGTGAAAAGTCACAAAGCTGCCTTTAATTATATAGCAAGAAAAATAAGTTCAAATAGCATTATATTGGTTAAAGGTTCTCGCGCTGCAAAGATGGAGGCAGTAGTAGGCATGCTAGAATCTAAACTAGGAGCGAATTGAGAATGTTATATCATCTACTATATCCACTAAGTGAAGACTATGTCATATTTAATCTTTTTCGGT
>JBLYYQ010000066.1:0-12859 GCA_048550035.1 Nitrospinota bacterium | reverse complement strand
TTACCGTTCATTGTGGAATCACTTTAGAAACCGTTGAGCGTCAAAAAAAGGATAGTCGGTTACTAGACATTGTTAGCCGTGGCGGTGCAATCCATGCTAAATGGATTGAATATAATAAGAAAGAAAACCCACTTTATGAGCGATTCGATGATCTTTTAGATATTGCTAAGAGTTTTGATATTACTCTGTCGCTTGGCGATGGATGTCGACCTGGTTCACTGGCTGATGCAACAGATCGCCTCCAAGTCCATGAAACCATTATATTAGGCGAACTTACAAAAAGAGCTCAAGATGCCGGTGTGCAAGTTATGATTGAAGGACCAGGTCATATGCCACTTGATCAAGTTGCTGCTAATGTTCTACTTCAAAAGAAATTATGTAAAAATGCTCCATTTTATGTTTTAGGACCGCTAGTAACCGATATAGCACCAGGCTACGATCATATAACTAGTGCAATAGGAGGCGCAATTGCAGCTGGTGCTGGTGCTGATTTTCTATGTTTTGTTACCCCAGCTGAACATCTTAGGCTCCCAACTTCCGACGATACGCATGAAGGTGTCATTGCAACCAGAATTGCAGCTCATGCTGGTGATATTGCAAAAGGGATTAAAAACGCTAGAGATATTGATGATCAGATGGCAATCGCAAGGAAAAATCTTGACTGGCAAAAGCAGTTTGAACTTGCTATCGATCCTGAACGGGCTAGATCAAGGCGAGCTGAAACAGCCCCTGATGACGATTCTGTCTGTACTATGTGCGCTGGGCTCTGCTCAATTAAAACAGGTAACGAGCAAGTTAACAGCTAGGTTCTCTTATGAGTCATACCTTCTTTATTTCTGAAGATGATATTGATGATAATATAGTATCGATTCGAAATGGCGATGCTCATCATATAGGGAAAGTCTTACGGCTAAAGGGAGGTGCCACTATCAATGTGACTATCCCAAATCAGGTAAGGTTGACTCTTGAAATAATTGAAGTTGCGCATCGGCTAGTTCGGGCAACAATCATAGATAGCAACCCTATTAAAGATCAGCTTAAGGTTAAGGTTTCTCTTTACGCATCATTACTCAAACATAATAAGATAGATGATCTACTTCGATTTACGGTCGAGCTTGGGATCAGCTCATTTACTCCAATTATTGCCAAACGATCAGTCAAAGTGCCAGATCAACAAGATTTCAATGCTAGAACTGATAGATGGCAGCAGATAGCGAAATCAGCTGCAATGCAATCAATGGGAGCTGCTATCCCAACTGTTAATAAAATTCAACCATTTAATGCTCTGAAAGGTGATGCCGATCTTAATATTATACTCTATGAGTTAGAGGAAAATGTTAATCTTGCAAAATTAATAGCTGATCAGTATCGGATAAATAAGATTTCGTCTATCAATGTTGTTGTTGGACCAGAAGGAGGCTTCACCAAAGAGGAGATTGCATTGGCTCTGAAGTTAAATTTTCGCTCTGTGAGGCTTGGAGCTAAACTGCTGAGAGCCGAGACTGCTTCGATCGCTGCTATTGCAGTTATCGCTGCTTTAGATTAAGTTACAAAGTTTATAGTGAGTTGCTTTATCAGAACAAAGAAGATATAATGCTAGATTATAGTAATGATGCAGTAGTGCTACATGGGTAGTCAAAAATTTTATATGGCAAAAATATTCTAACCAAAATGAATAATGAATATAAGCGAAGGTTAGAATATAGCTTCAAAATTGACTTTGCCTCCAATACAGATAGGTATATAACTCTTTCATATTTTACTTCCAAGAAAAATAGTGTAGAAGATATCAATAGAATTAATATGGAACGAGAGAGTTACTAACTTTGATTATTTTGCTTTATAAACATGGATAAAAGTATCGAAACTAAAATACAGACTGTTGCGCTACTTATAATAAGTACGATTCTGCTTGGCGTTGCAATTAAATGGCTCAAACCTCTCTTAGCACCTTTTGTTTTATCACTACTTTTTGCCCTTGGGCTAACTCCATTTATAGACTTTCTAAAAGATCGTCTGAAGCTTTCACATAATCTGGCACTTATCGCAACTATCATCACTGGTTTTATGCTAGTTACAGGGTTTGGACTGATGATTGGTATCTCTGTTGCTGGTATGCTAGAAAATAGTGAACTCTACCAAAAGCAGTTATTGAAAATATTTGAAGCTACAAAATCATACTTGCCTGATAAAATATTCTCGTTGAATTTGAGTGCTAATTACGAAAGCATGCTAAAAATACCATTATCAACAGCCGGCACACTCACAGCGAACTTTGCATCAGAGCTATTAAACTTTATTTCAAATGGTTTTCTTGTGTTGCTATTTACAGTCTTCTTATTGATTTCCCAGAAAGATTCAAACAGTATAGAGAATTCAACTATTTTAGAAACCAAACAGAAGATCCAAAAATACCTACTGATTAAGAGTGCGGTCTCTATTGTTACAGGTTTAGCTCACGGTATTGTTCTTTATATTCTAGGAGTAAAGTTTGCATTTATGTTTGGTGTGTTAGCTGCTTTATTAAACTTTATTCCGACATTTGGTCCTTTTGTAGCAATTGCGCTACCTATACCTATCTTTTTAGTATCTCCTGAGCTCACAATCTTAACTGCGATACTTGCAATAGTGCTCCCTACAATAATTCATTTTGTAAGTGGTAATATAGCAGAACCTGCAATATTTGGAAAAATGCTAGAACTGACCCCCATCGTAACCTTACTTGCACTAATACTCTTTGGAATGATTTGGGGATTTGTCGGCATGTTTCTTTCTATACCCTTAGTGGTAGCGCTAAAAATCATCTTAGAAAAAAATGAGTATACTGCTTTTGTATCGCGACTTCTTGCTGGGAAGCTTGGTTAAATATTAACTTACAGTAGCCAACAATAGCACTATATTATAGCTGAAGCTTAAGTATGCACAAGCTACGATGAAAAAACTAATATAGTCTATGATAGGTAAGGATGGAAAGAGCGAAAGAAGCTGTAAGCGATGAACAAAACCTAGATCGTAATCAGGTCTCTCTTATTGTGAAAGATTTCATGTCTGCACTAGAGGATATATCGCTCACAACTGTCAACACAACTCTAGTAGCAGATACAAAATCTGCAACAATAATCAAAACTTCATCGATCAGTGGCGATGCCGTAGGTACAATTTCATTTAATGGCGATTACCGAGGACAATTGATACTTGGATTTTCAAAGGAAGCTATCTGCGAGCTGACTACAAACATGTTATCTTCCGCTAAGAAATATAGTAATCATCGTAATCCAGATGTGCAAGGTGCCTTAGGCGAAATCACAAATCAAGTTGCTGGCAGAGCTAGACTGAAAGTTAATAAGAGAACAGGTTGGGAAGCTAGCAATGGAGTACCTAGTATTATTGTCGGCGATAGAATTGGCTGGGACATCTGTAGTAAAAAATCTGTTGTCATTCATCTTCCATATAAAACTTCTACCAATAACATACTATATATGGAAATAGCACTCTACCACCATCCGTCTGTTGAGAAGCGTTAACTCTTTAAGGTTATCTATATAGTGGATCTACCTGATCGTATATAATCTGATATCTAATAGGTCTATGATAAGTTGCATTATATTTTGGAATAATAAACTGCTCATCAATTCTTAACCAATTCAGATCTCCTTTTAGCTCTCGCATTTTACCATCTATCGGCACCATCGAATGTTCATTATGCTTGTATACAACTTTGAATACAGAGATGCCGTAATCTCTAGTTGACCTTACTAAATAGTGTCGCCGAAAGGCTGGATGACCATTAGGATGCGTTTCAATAGCTCTGATAGCTTTGTTGTCTAGTTTGAGTAAGAGGTATTTATCAATAGTTAAGCCTGAAATAATAGTAAGCGTTCTAGATTCTGAACTGCTGACACAAATCATACTAAGATACTCTTCATCTTTTAAAAGTTGGGCAGCAAGCAGTGCAGCTGTTCGCCTCCCTGAAGCAGAATGATGGAACGAATAATATTCAAACAGCTTTTCCACCATCAGGTGCGCAAAGTTTTCACCTTTTTCATAAATATCTTTTGATATATATCGTAGCTCACGCCCTAATAATTCTGCGGCTGTATCAAGTAGGTAGTCAATTCTGACATGATAGTGGCTTAACATATACTTATTCTTAGTTTTTAGCGACTGATCACGCTGAACAAGTAATGCATAGTCGACTTTCAAGAGCGATTTTAAGAATGTATAAAACTTGGAAGTTTCAAAATATTTTTGCTGTTTTCGAAATCTATCCGCAAAATGGAGCCCAACTAATTTTAGTTCTGCAAGATTATCTTTTGTAACTTTATTGTCATCAAAGAAGCGAATATACTTTTTTAATTCTGCAGATATTGCCGCCTCAGTCATAATCAAAATGAAGCTGTTTGTATATTGGCTTTCAGATTCTGAAACTTTTGCGCGTGGTTTTAGTTCTCGTTTTTCTACAAATGGATAATCGACCTTTGCCTTGTTAAAGTTATCAAGAGATTCCACTAATGCATATTCAATTAGAAAGCGTTTTAGATCTTCAGATAAGAATCTGTAGAGCGCACGATTTCTACGTTCTTCAAAACTTAACTCACTAGATTTGCGAAACATACTTTCTTAAAAGTGCATCCAAATTGGTGTCTATTAATATCTCTTTTATATGATAGCACTATACTGTCAAATTAACAAGTATATTGCAACCTATAGCTCTATATTCAGAAGTCTTGATTATATCGCCTATTTATAATAGGATACTACAATGAATAAACTTCAGCTTCTTAAAAGCTTAAAAAAGTTATTAACTAGCCCACTTACACTCAATCAGATACTAAAGAAACTCTCGGTAACTCAAAAGAAATCTCCTCAAGCAAGAGCTCTAATCAAGGAGCTAGTTTACGATGGTCATATTGTAAAAATTCGTGGTGAGCGATATGGACTAGTAGATGATATGAATTTACTAATGGGAGTTATAGATGGTCACCCTGATCGGTTTGGATTCTTGATACCATTAGATAAGAAAGCAAACCATATCTACCTAGCTCCTAAAAACTTTGATGTTGCAATGCATTCAGATCGAGCCCTTATCCGAATTGACAAGACTAAGCGTAGTGGCAAACAGGAAGGGAGCATTGTAAGAATCATCGAACGTGGCGTCACACGACTTCCTGGTCTATTTAATAAATTAAGATCAGGTGGCTATGTTACTCCACTTGATGGGCGTATAACGCACGATATATATATCGATCATGGTGAGAGCTTAAATGCCAAAAATTCAGAGGTGGTACTAGTTCGTATCAAAGATTATCCTGATAATAATCGTAAAGCTCGAGGTGTAATTGAAAAAATATTAGGCTCCCCAGGCAATCAACAGGTGGAGTTTGAAGTAATTCTTGCCAAGCATAATATTCGCAACTTTTTTGGAGAAAAACTGTTAAAGGAAGCTAGCTCACTTAAGCCTACGAGTGAAAATGAATTGGCACACCGTAAAGATTTAAGATTAAGGCCTGTGATTACTATTGATGGTGCCACTGCAAAAGATTTTGATGATGCGATTGACATTAGCCGACTAGATGATGGTCAATATCGACTAAGTGTCCATATTGCTGATGTTGCACATTATGTTAAACCAGACTCAGAGCTAGATCGCGAGGCAATACAAAGAGGAGTATCGGTCTACTTCCCAGGTCATGTAGTGCCGATGCTTCCTGAAAAATTATCGAATGGGATCTGCTCGCTTAAGCCAACAGTTGATCGGTTAACATTAACTGTTGCAATGCTTTTTGATGCAGATGGCATATTGAAATCTAAATCAATCAACGAATCTGTCATCCGATCAGTTGCTAGAATGACATACGATCAGGTCGAAGATATTACTCAACGTAAAGATCCACTACTCCTTAATAGGTATAAAGGGCTTGTCGATCAGCTAGATACAATGGCAGAGTTGGCAAATAAGCTACGAGTAGAACGTTTAAAAAATGGAGCAATTGATTTTGATCTTAGCGATCCTGAAATAATAGTAAATAAAGATGGGTCATTAAAAGATATAGTTAAAACTAAGCGGAAGTTTTCACAACAGATAATAGAAGAGTTTATGCTTGCAACTAATAAAGTTGTAGCATCATTTATTAAGACAAAAAAACAGCCCTCAATCTTTAGAATTCATAGCAAGCCTGAAATGACTAAGCTTGAAAACTTGATTAAATATCTTGCAACAATCGGAAGTCATCAGTTCAAATTAGATAAAGATAAGAAACAACTCTTAATTAGAATCCTCAAATATTTTCAAGGAAAGCCAAACGAGAGGTTAATATCAATATCTATTCTACAAGCGATGAGCCAAGCCGAGTACTCAACAAGCAATATAGGACATTTCGGATTAGGATTTGAAAACTACACACATTTCACCAGCCCGATTAGACGCTATCCTGATCTTGTTGTACATCGGTTAGTAAAAAATATTTTACATAATAAAAAAGTCAGCCCAGATTTAGAATCGCAACTAGAAACTATTGCTGCTACCTCATCAAGGCTAGAGCGTAAGGCGGTCGATGCAGAACGAGAAGCTATAAAACTTATGCAGACCCAATATATGTTAGATCATATCGGCAAGATATTTGACGGCATCATATCAAAAGTCACCTCATTTGGTTTTTTTGTCGAGCTAACTAAGCTGCCGATTGAAGGGCTTGTGCGGCTCACATCTATCACTGATGATTACTATCTGTTCCAAGAAGAACAACATGCTTTAATAGGACAAAGAACGAAACGAAAGTTTCAACTTGGCGATAAAGTAAGAATAAAAGCGTTTGACGCTTCCATATCTAAACGAAAAATAGAATTCCATCTTACTCATTTAAACGGAAAAAAACAGAGTTTGCTTAAAAAACGATCTAGAATTAAGCGAAAAATTAGTAAAAAAAGTAGAAGAAAGTAACAGAAATTAACTCATTTGTTGTAAATACTAATCGCTCTTGCCAACTCTAAATCTTCTCGTGTTGTAATTTTGAAATTCAACCTACTCCCTTCCAACACAAAAGAATTGACCCCGATCTGAGATACAAGATAAGAATCGTCATCACCACTGATATTATGCTTTATGGCATGGAGATGAGCGTCAAGTAAAAGTTGATACTGAAAAGCTTGTGGGGTCTGTATCTGGTGGAGTTCGTCACGATTTATATGACTTGCAATCTTTTTATTTTTTACAATTCGTACTGCATCAGAAGATTTGATTGCAGTAACAGCCCCGCTATGTAGTCGTGCCATCTCGATTGTAGCGTCGATCATAGATGGTTCAACAAATGGGCGAACTCCGTCATGGATTAATATTATTGCTGGATTGGAACTTACACTCTGAAGCCCTCTGTAGACTGACTCTTGCCGACTCTTACCACCTGGAACAATTAAAGTGCGATTCGTTAGAAGCAGACTATCGACAATAGTAGCAACCTGATCAATATCATCAGGAGGAGCTGTGATAACAATAGTACCAATTTTTTTAGAGAGCGATACTCTATGAATAGTTTCTGCAAGCAGAGGGGAACTAGCAAGTTTTAAAAATTGCTTCTTCCTCTTTATATCTAACCTGACACCACTCCCTGCTGACGGAATAATTGCAACTACATCACTACTATCTGGCTGCATAACTTAAGGCAACTTGACCTTTTACATCAGATATGAGACTTGGTAGCCCCAAGCTGGTATAAAACAGTGAGATATTATCTACGAGACCAGCCTGATTAAATATGACTACAAGCTCGACTGCTCCTAATGACTGAAATAGCTGATCTAAGTAACTAAAGCTAACAAAGTTCTTTCTATCTTTGCTATTTGCTACAAAATTCGAGTAACTTGCAATTGGATCGTTCATGCTCGTTTCTTACGCATCATAGCAACTATCAAGATGCAATTTTAATTATAACTCACCCTTTAACAGCTTATCCTTGTTAGCTACCATCATATGATCAACTAACACTAAAGCTACCATACTTTCGATCACCGGAACCGCCCGCGGTGCAACGCATGGATCGTGTCTACCTTTGATCTTGATTGTTCTTTTTTCAAATTTACTATTAATGCTCTTTTGCTCTCGTGAAATTGAGGGTGTTGGCTTACATACAACCTTTGCTACGATATCATTTCCATTTGAGATTCCACCATCAATACCACCACTATTGTTTGATAAAAACTTTACATTACCAGATTCATCAAGGTCCATCTGATCATTACTTTCAGATCCATACATATTCACAAGTCTAAATCCAGATCCAATTTCCACACCTTTTATTGCATTAATTGAGATCAATGCTTTTGCTAAATTAGCATCTAGCTTATCATATATCGGTTCGCCTAGACCTACCTTAACATTGCGTGCAACAACTTCAACTATCGCACCAACCGAATCTTGATTTGATCTAGCCTCTTTTATCACCTCAATCATTTTTGCAGCAGCATCCTTATCAGCGCAGCGTACATCATTTTTGTTGATCTGATCGAACTCAAACTTCGTTGCTACAATATCTTTTACCTGTATCACATGTGCAAAGACCTGAATCTTATGAAGCTTTAATATCTGATCTGCAATGGCACCGGCTGCCACTCTTGCTATAGTCTCCCTAGCCGATGATCGCCCGCCACCTCTATAATCAACTATTCCATATTTTTGACGGTAGGTATAGTCGGCATGGGATGGTCTGAAAAGATCTTTAATCTGATCATAATCTGATGATTTTGCATCACTATTTTTTACGATTATTGATATTGGCGCTCCAGTTGTTTTACCTTCAAAGATGCCAGATAGTATCTCAGATTTATCATCCTCTTTGCGCTGACTTGTTATATCACTCTGCCCCACTCGCCTTCGACTCAAGTAGCTATCAATTATCGATTCATTTAACAAAATACCGGCAGGGGCTCCATCAACCACCACTCCAACCGCTTTCCCATGCGATTCGCCCCAGCTTGTCATCTTGAAAAGCTTCCCAAAACTGTTCGAGCTCAATTTGCAACATGCTCCAAATAATGTTTGACTATATTATCTGCCGTAACTTCGGCTGGAATATTATAATTATTAACTCTCAATGTGGCATGAGCTTCATAGATTGCCGATCTATCACGATAAAGTTGCTCAAAAGAACCTCTACTATCTTCCTTATCTAAAAACAGCGGAATACCACGCCTCATTATTCGCTTGTAAAGAATATCTTTTGCCACAACTAACTCTACGATTATATAATCTCCTACCGGTAGTTTAAGCGATAATAATGTTTCCAATCCTCCTCCTCCTAATGAAACAACCTCTCCATCACCATCTAAAGTACCCTTGATCGCATCAGCTTCTAACTTACGAAATTTGGTATCACCTATTATATTATATATTTCCCGAAATGATTTGCGCTTTGAATATCTATCAAAGTATAGCTGCTCTACCACTCTGTCTGTATCTATAAATGGTAAGTTAAGTCTATTGGCCACTATTTTACCAACTGTAGATTTACCCGTTGACTTAAATCCTGTTATGATTAGAACCTTTGACCTGCTCTTCATTCAATTAGATTGCACCTTGAGTTTAATATCATTTAAAACTAAATACTAGATGCCAGCTTCCCATATAAAGTATGCACCAGTAGGCAATAGTAAGCTCGACGGAATAAGTCCGTTAATATCTTGACCCACCAATAACATTAATATTGAGGGGCGCTCTTTTCGCTTTGTTACAACCTTTGGTTCGCCATCAATACCGCCTAATTCACCTGCAATCTCGATTGATGTTGCTAAATCTCCAAGTGCATCTACAAGGTTAGCCTCTTTTGCCTGCTTCCCTGTATAAATTCGTCCACCTGCTGATAGCTCGCGGGCTTTTTCTATCTCAATTTCACGCCCAGAAGCAACCGCTTCTAAAAATTGATTAAAAATATCATCCACTATCGATTGTAGCAGATCTTTGTCATCTTCTGTGAATGGTCGACTAGGTGAGCCTGTATCTTTAAATTGCCCACTTTTGATTACTACTGGCTGTAATCCGATCTTCTCAGTTAGGTCATAAAGGGTATTGAACATCATAATCACCCCTATTGACCCAGTGATTGTCCCAGGATTTGCTATGATCTTGTCACATCCTAATGCTATGTAGTAGCCACCTGAGGCGGCTACTGAACCAAATGAACAGACAATCGGTTTTTCTGATTTAATCTTCAAAACAGAATTATATATCTCCTGAGATGGCGCTACTACTCCACCAGGTGTTACTATACGCAATACTATTGCCTTGACACTTTTATCATCACCCCAATCTTCGAGCTCCTTAATTACCCGCTTCGCAGTGGAACTAGTGATGGCATCAGTTATATAAATAACCGCAACTTTGTCATTCGTGAAACGATCGTTTAGAAAACCACTCCTCTCATCAGTGGATGAATCTCTTCCCAATAATAGATAAAATAAAGTTGTCATTACTATCAATGCTAGCAATGCATATAGAAATGCCCTCTTCCTAGAGTTAAACTTTATACTCATCTCTTATTGCCTCCAGTATAGAATCTGATTACTTACATCTTTTCACTATCAGTTGATGACTCATCAGTAATTTTTGCCTCATCATCTGTATCAGCAAGTTTGGTTTCAGAAACCTCTCCCTCCGATGTAGCTCCTGTATCAGTTTGAGTTTCCTCTTTCTTCTCGTCGTCTACAATAGGATCAATGTTCCCTGACCCTCTAATACTCTCATCTGCATTAACAGCTTCAGAATCGCGAATCTCTTTCTCCACCTCTTCAGGAGACAATCCTTCTAAAAATGCTTTGATTGAGAGTGCAATCTTTCTGTTAGCGATATCAATTTTCACTATCTTAGCAGTTATTTCCTGGTCTACTCTTATTGTTTTATGTGGCTTAGTTACATGCGAAGTCGATAGTTGTGAAACATGAATTAACCCTTCAACTCCCTCTTCTAGCTCTGCAAATGCTCCAAAATTTATAACTTTTGTCACTTTACATTTCAGATCATCGCCAACATTGTATTTTGACTCTATTAATTCCCAAGGATCGTTTTCTAACTGTTTTAACCCTAATGAAACTCGTTCATTCTCTTTGTCAACTGATAGAACCATCATTTTAACAGTATCTTTTTTCCTGACTATCTCTGATGGATGTTTGATCTTTCTAGTCCAACTCATATCAGAGATATGGATTAACCCATCTACTCCCTCTTCTAACTCGACAAATGCTCCAAAATCAACTAGATTCCTTACAGTCCCCTCAACAATCGATCCGATCTGGTACTTTTCATCTATCCGATCCCAAGGGTTTTCTTGAATCTGTTTCATGCCAAGTGAGATACGTTTCTTCTCAGAATCGATAGACAAAACTACTGCATCTACTATATCGCCAACAGAGACTAACTTATTCGGATGTCGAATATTCTTATTCCAACTCATCTCGGATATATGAACTAATCCTTCAATCCCTTCATGTAATTCTACAAATGCTCCATAGTCCGTAATCGATACAACCTTCCCTTTGACCTCAGTCGCAGGCGGAAATTCTTTATCTGCTTCAACCCATGGATCTTTTAATGTCTGTTTTAGTCCTAAGGCTATCTTTTCATTCTCTTTATCAAAATTTAGAACCATCACATTTATACTATCGCCTACTGAACATAGTTCTGATGGATGATGCACTCGACCCCAGCTCATATCAGTAATATGAAGTAGACCGTCCATACCGCCAAGATCAATGAATGCTCCATAGTCGGTGATATTCTTTACGATTCCCGATACAATCTTACCTTTCTCGACATTTTCTAATGCCTGTTCCTTACTGATTTTGCGTGCCGCTTCTAATAACGCACGACGTGATAAGACAATATTCCCTCGCTTCTTATGCATCTTAATGATCTTGAACTCATACTTTTGACCTAGCATCTTATCTAGATTTTTAATTGGTCTCAGATCTATCTGTGAACCAGGCAAAAACGCTTTCAATCCGACATCGACTGCGAGCCCTCCTTTGATCTTACTTATAATCTCACCTTCAACAACCTCTTCTGCCTCATATTTCGCTGAGATTTCATCCCAAACTCGGATCTTCCTTGCCTTATTCTTCGAAAGAACAAGCTCCCCTTTCGAATCTTCTAACATCTCTAGCATCACCTCAACCTGATCACCAACATTGATATCTTCTTTCGCTTCTTCAAACTCAGAGAGCGCAATAGTCCCTTCGCTCTTAAAGCCAATATCTACTATCACTTTGTCGCGCTCAATGGTTATAACAGTTCCATTGATAATTGAACCTTCTTTATAGTTTGCGACACTATTTGATAGCAAAGATTCTAATTGCCGATCTTCTTCTCTTACTTCTGGGTTGGCGACATTATCAGAATTGTCTGTATAGTCAGCCTCTGTTACACGTCTACTTACTGGCATTTAACCACCTTTCTAATTTACTGGCATCGAGATATCATATCTCAATTGTTAATTCTTTCCATTAGGTCATCGCTGATTCAATATAAATCTTTATCTAGCCTAAACCGTTCGTTAACAAACTAGCGATTTTAACATCTTATTTAATACTTCGTCAATAGTTAGATTTGTCGTCTCTATTTCTATTGACCCTTTACTTGGCTTTAGAGGAGAATGTTTGCGCAAACTATCGATTTCGTCACGGCTCTTTAGATTTTTAACCACATTTTCTATCTTGACCGCTATTGAATTAGACTCAAAATCTTTCATTCGACGTTTTGCACGCTGATCGCTATCGGCAATGAGAAAAAACTTTACCTTTGCATCTGGAAAAACATCACTACCTATATCGCGCCCCTCTATGACTAGGTTGCGTCCTTTTGCTAATCTGCGTTGGA
>JBLYYQ010000065.1:0-3677 GCA_048550035.1 Nitrospinota bacterium | reverse complement strand
TCATCAGATCATTAACATTCGCTTGAAGTTTACTCCGAACACTATCTAAGATTTCAGGAGTGAAAAACTTCGTGATTGATGACTGATAACCACCCTCGGTCACCTTAATCCATGCAAGTCCACCTGCTCCTAATCTGATTGACTCATCAATAATATCAGCGATCTCTTTTCTTGAAAAAGATCCACCACCTGGAATTGCCATACCACGGACAGTACCACCATCTTCTAATGCCTTGTTGAATACCATAAAGGTAGAGTCTGCAACTTCTGTTGAAATGGTAGCTAATTCCATCTTAAATCGTAAGTCTGGCTTATCAGTACCGAAGCGTTGCATTGATTCATTATAACTAATCGATTCAAACGGGGTATCCAAATTGATATCGAGCAACGATTGGAAGAGTTCCTTAAACATCACTTCGCAGATTGATTGCACATCAGACTCGTTGACAAACGACATCTCCATGTCAAGCTGTGTAAATTCTGGTTGACGATCGGCTCTGAGATCTTCATCACGAAAGCAGCGCGCAATTTGATAATAGCGGTCAATCGCACCGACCATTAATAGCTGCTTGAAAAGCTGCGGTGATTGGGGGAGGGCATAGAACTCTTTAAAATTGAGTCTGCTAGGGAGTATAAAATCTCTTGCACCTTCTGGTGTTGACTTTGTTAATATTGGAGTTTCAACATCGACAAATGAGAGACGATTGAGTGAATCTCGAATCACTCTATTGAGATTGTGGCGTAAAACTAAATTGTTTAATAATGGACCTCGTCTGATTTCCATATAGCGATGTTTTAAGCGGACCAATTCTGATGGAGTCTCATTTTCATCCATAACAAACGGTGGGGTGATAGCTCGATTTAAAACTTTGATAGATTTGGCATTGATCTCAATTGCACCTGCCGTTAGCTTTTCATTTATGGTTCCCTCAGGGCGCATTGCGACAATCCCTGTAACCTGCAGAACAAATTCATTTCGAAGAGTATGTGACAACTCATGAGATTCTTCGTCATTTTGCGGATTGAGCGATACCTGTGTGACTCCATATCTATCGTAGAGATCAATGAATACAAGACCTCCATGATCACGCCGTTTCCGTACCCACCCAACTAGCGTGACATTTTTGCCAACCTCTGCTGTAGTCAGCTCACCACAGCTATGGGTGCGATAGCTTGTTGTTATTATTTTATTCATCAACCTTGATTCCATTTAAAGGACTTAAAGCTAGCATCATTAGAGCTTTGATTCAAGCGATATTTGATTATTGCTTCTCATCATTATGATATAAAATCTCTCCTGCAGCTCATAATAAATCTTGATAATATAAAAAGGATCTGAGTGGTGGTGGCAACTCTGTCCATTCTCCATCCATTCTCAATTAGATTGTCATACCGTGGCTTGACTTGACATAATATATCTTATCGGAAGTTAAATATGACAGACTCTATCAAGGGGCTATCCCAGCTTGGCGTAACACTTTTCCTCATATTTACCTCTTCAGAAGCATTTGTGGTTTGCAGATAGCTAGATTTTTCAGATCAATTTTATCATTTTTCTGATCAATAAAGATTCTATCCTAAGATATTTTGATATAATTGTAGTGCCGTTATCAAAGAAAAATTCCCTCCCTTGCAGATAATTCTATGATATCCGCCACTCTACTGTCTTTTCAGTACTCAGCAGACTGTTCTTTAATCTTCTTTAATAGAAAAACGATTGTAAGATATTGTTTTCAAAGGATATGTTTCTTAAGTTCCAACTCTATCTGAAAATTTCTTCTTCTTTTGCTTTCGTTTCTATGATACTCTTTTCCAAACTGTTCCTTCGGTAAAGTACTCGTAACTCTTTGATTTTAAAAACTATTTAATTGAGTCTTGGTTTATGAATGTAATGATTTTAGCAGCCGGGCTTGCTACACGATTAAGACCGCACTCCAATTACTTGCCAAAACCACTCTTTCCCATTATTGATCGCACTTTAATTGAATATTCAATCGATTTAGCATTGATGGCAAACCCAGATGTTATAGTCATTAACAGTCATGTTTTAGCATCGCAACTCATTGAATTTATTAAGCTTAAGAACTATGGCGTCAAGATTGAGGTAGTCGTTGAGCCTACAATATTAGGGACTGCAGGTGGAGTTTACAATGCTAAGGAGTGGCTCGAAAATGATGATTTTCTTATAATCAACTCTGACATGTTATATCAACCAGATTTAGAATCGCTACTCAACTTTCATTCACAAAAGCGGGCCATAACCACCCTTTCGCTCCTGAACTATCCAGCCAATGGTGACTACAATCCACTTTATATCAATAGAGATGGTGTTGTCACAAAGCTAGGAAAGATCTCAACCTCAATCTATGATAAGATCTCATCAAAGGGACTTTTCAGTGGCGTTTCAGTCAACTCACCTGCCATATTTGAATTGATCGCAACCGGGTTTGACCTTACAGAAACTCTATTTAGCAAGTTATTGTTGGAAAATCAATTATTTGGTAAAATTGATACTGCACCTTGGGCTGATTTAGGTCAACTAGATCTGTATTACAATGCAGTTATGAGTCAGTTAGCCGATAGCGACCTTACACCTGCGACTTTCTGGGCTGATGCTAAACAGATAAGAATAAATCCTCCCCTATATATCGAACCAGGATCGAATATTGCATCAGGGAGCATAATAGGACCTAATGCGGTCATTCATCGTGATTCAAAGATTGAGGCGAATGCTAATGTATCAGATTCGATATTACTACCTGGTAGCCATATCGAAAAGGGAGAGATAGTTCATGGGAGCTTGATTAGCCCTGCAGGTCGAACTAAGATAAAGTATCGATAATCAGAGCTAGAGTCGCTAGCCTAGTTGCCTCCCAATAGAAAGTTTTTGCACGTTTTGATATCTGACCTGTTGCCTACATAAAATGAAACTCGTTCATGAAGATCTTTTGGTTTGATATCAAGTATCCGTTCACCCTTCTCATTTATAGCAGCACCACCTGCTTGTTCTGCTATGAATGCTATTGGAGATGCTTCGTATAACATTCTTAGTTTACCTGGATTATCTTTTTCGGCAGGATACATAAATATTCCACCTTTCATAAGATTGCGATGAAAATCGGCAACTAGACTTCCTATATAGCGACTTTTGTATGGTAATCCTTCTGAGCTATCATTACCCTTGAAGTGGTCTACCAAATCGCAGACATTCGAAGACCATTTATGACGATTACCTTCATTAACTGACTCAATTGTTCCTCGATCTGGGAACTTTATATTAGGATGTGACATTAGAAATTCACCAATAGAAGGATCGAGAGTAAATCCAAATACTCCTGCGCCTGCTGTGTAAACAAGCATTGTCGATGACCCGTAGATTATATAGCCAGCACAAATTTGCGTACTACCAACCTGTAAAAAATCGTCTGCAGCACCCTTTAACCCTGTTGTAACTTTTCTATTAATTGAAAAAATAGTCCCGATTGCAGCATTGACATCAATGTTTGACGATCCATCTAAAGGATCAAATGCAAGTGTATATCTGCCTCCTTGCGGATGTTTATCTGGAATCTCTATAATCTCATCATCTTCTTCTGATAACATCGCACAAAGGTAACCTGTATGATCCATCTTTTCGCGAACAACCCTGTTAGCGAAATCATCTAGCTTCTGAACCT